>CAVRRT010000045.1:0-8003 GCA_963723305.1 uncultured Pseudomonadota bacterium | reverse complement strand
CGTCGGGTCATCAGGAACGTCCCGGGTACTGCCTGCGGTTCTGATCCGTGGCCTGCCACGACAGCCGGTGCTCGAGCCACACCTCCATGGTGGGCGGAAACAGGTCAGGGTTGTCGAGCGACGCGGTGGTGATGTCGATGGTGCCCGGACTCGAAATGCTCTCATAGAAAAGCTGGCTGCCGCAGGCGCCGCAAAATTGCCGCACCACGCCTTGCGAGGAGCGGAAGCTCTGCGGACTTCCCGACAACCTATCGACCTGACCTCGGTCGTAAGTCAGCCAGGCCACCGTCGACGCTGCGTTCGCCCGGCGGCACGTGGCGCAATGACATACCAGGGAAAACACCGGCTCACCCGACAACCGGAATCGGATCGCAGAGCAGAGGCAGCCGCCTTCATAGATTTGCATGAGTGTCGCGCACCAGTGTCCGTGATCAATCTTACCAAGACGGCGCGCCTGCGAACACCGAAAGTGGTCGAGCGCCCGAAATTGAGTATATTGGCCGCATGGCGGAGCCGCTGCGAGTTCAGTGCTGCATCGCCGGTGGCGGGCCGGCGGGTATGATGCTCGGCTACTTGCTTGCCCGCTCCGGTGTCAAGGTGCTGGTCCTGGAAAAGCATGCGGATTTTCTCCGCGATTTCCGCGGCGACACGGTGCATCCCTCGACGCTCGAAGTCATGCATGAACTCGGTCTGCTATCAGATTTCCTGAAGCTGCCGCATTCGCAGATCCGAGCCTTCGCTGCCCAGATCGGCGAGCATTGTGTGAAAATCGCGGATTTTTCGAACGTGCCGGGTCCGATTGCAAATTCGTGGCACTGATGCCGCAGTGGGACTTCCTTAACTTCCTGGCTGACAAGAGCGGTCGCTTTGCCAGTTTGGACTCGCCCCCCGTGGCGCGCGGGCCATCGGCGACCGCTCGCTGTTTCGGTTCGCGCGCCTCTCGCTGCCGGGGCTGCCGGATCCGCGCCCCACGGCGCTCAAGCGCCTGAGCTGGGAGATCGTTCGCCGCACCAGCGTCCAGACCGCCTCCGAATCGATCGAGCTCCGGCTGGGGGATCCCAATCTGTTTCGTTATCCGTTCCTGGTGCTGTCGGGCGACCGCGGCTTCGCGCTTCCGTCGGAGGGAGACATCGCCCACCTGCGCCGCTACATCACCTTCGGCGGCTTCCTGCTGATCGACTCGTGCGAGGGGCGCGCCGGCGGGGGCTTCGACGAGTCGGTGCGCCGCCTGCTCGCCCAGACGCTCCCCGGCGAGCTGCCGATGCGGATCCCCGAGGGTCACGTCCTCTGGAAATCGTTCTACGTCCTGCACGGCGCGCCCGGCCGGATCGTCGCCGCGCCGTACCTCGAAGGGGTCGAGCGCGATCGGCGACTGGCGGTCGTCTACACGCAGAACGATCTGGGCGGCGCCTGGGCACGCGACGGATTCGGCCGCTGGGAGCACGAGGTGGTCCCCGGCGGCGACGATCAGCGCGAGGAGGCGTTTCGCCTCGGCGTGAACCTGGTGATGTACGCGCTCTGCCTCGACTACAAGACCGAGCAGGCGCACATCGACTACATCCTTCGCACCCGCCGGTACGCCCGATGAGCGCGCTGCTTCGGCTTCCCGGCGGGTTCAACGACTGGCGGCTCGGGCTCGGTGCCGCCAGCCACTACGGGCGCGGCGGCGTCGCGCTGCTGGTGGCGGCCGCCGTCGTCGCGGTGGCGCTCTCGGCGCTGGCGCTCAACGACGAGCGGCCGGGGCGCGGGCTCATGCTGCTGGGGCTGCGCGGCGCCGGCGTGCTGGCCTGCCTGCTGACCGCGCTCGAGCCGACGGTGGAGCTGCGGCAGGTGACCCGCGTCCCCAACCGGGTGGCCGTCCTGGTCGACACCTCGCGCTCGATGGAGGTCCACCCGCCCGACGGCGGCCCCTCGCGCGCCGAGCGAGCGGCGGCGCTGCTCGACAGAGCGGCGCCCGATCTGGCAGCGCTGCAGCGCGAGGGTCACGAGGTCGACCTCTACAGTTTCGGCGAGACCGTCTCCCCGGCCACCTCGGCCTCCCTGCACGAGCCCCCGGCCGCCGACGCCACCCGCATCGGCGAGGCGCTGGGCGAGCTGCGCGCGCGCTACGCCGGCCGCGATCTGGGCGCCGTGGTGCTGATCTCCGACGGCATCGACACGGGGCGAATCGGCGAGGGGCCGCTCGACGCCGCCACCCGCACGACGATCGAAGCGCTGGGGGCGCCCATCCACACCGTGGGCCTGGGGGAAAAGTCGCTGCGCGATCTGTCGATCGCCGCCGTGCTGGCCGACGAGTTGGCCTTCGTGCGGACGCCGGTGACCATCGAGGCGGTCGTCCGTCAGACCGGCCTGCCCGATCGGCAGGTCGAGGTCACGCTGGAGCGCGACGGCCGCCCGATCGCCAGCCGCGACGTCATCCTGCGCGGCGAACGCTCGGAAGAGAAGGTCTCCTTCGACTGGCTCCCCGATCACCCGGGGAACTCGGTCTTCCGGATCTCGACGCCGGTGCTGACCGGGGAGGCGCTGGCCAGCAACAACCAGCAGTCGTTCACCCTCAAGGTGATCCGCGATCGGGTGCGCATCCTCCACCTGGCCGGGCGACCGTCGTGGGACGAGCGCTTCTTGCGCTCGATGCTGCGCCGCGATCCCAACGTCGACCTGGTGTCGTTCTTCATCCTGCGCACAGAGACCGACGAGCAGCCCTGGAACCACGACGACCTGTCGCTCATCCCTTTCCCGACGTTCGAGATCTTCGAGGAGCAGCTGCGCTCGTTCGATCTGGTGATCTTCCAGAACTTCAACTACGCCCCTTACGGCGTCGAGCCGTTTCTCCCCAACGTCCGCGACTACGTCGAGGAGGGGGGAGCCATCGCCATGATCGGCGGCGACCTCTCGTTCGCCAGCGGCGGCTACGGCCTGACCGCCCTGCGCGACGTGCTCCCCGTCGAGCTGCCGCCCGTGGCGCCCACGCTGGAAGGGGAGAACGACACCAGCCTGACCACCGATTCGTTCAAGCCGCGCCTGACGCCGGAGGGGCACACGCACCCGGTCACCTCGCTGCTGCTCGACCCGCACGAAAACGAGCTGCGCTGGGGGAAGCTGCCGCCGCTCGAGGGGATCAACCGCGTGCCGCGCGCCAAGCCGAACGCCACCACGCTGCTGACGCATCCGACGCTCAAGGGGAGCGACGGCAAGCCGGCGCCCGTGCTGGTGGCCGGTGACGCCGGCAAGGGGCGCGCGCTGGCGCTCCTCACCGACTCGGTGTGGCACTGGGGATTTTTGGCCGCTGGCGAGGGGGACGACGCCCGCGCGTTCCAGCGCTTTTGGGAGAACGCCATCCACTGGCTGGTGCGCGATCCGGCGCTCACGCTGCTGCATATCGAGCTCGAACGACAGGAGTACAGGCGCAACCAGCCGGTCACCGCCCGCGTCCGGGCCGTGCGCGCCGACTACACGCCGGCGGCCGAGGTCGAGGTGAGCGTCGACGTCGTCGCCGCGGGGGGGACCGCGGGGAGCAAGCCGCTCCGCAGCCTGCGCGCCACCACCGACGCCGACGGCGAGACCCAGGCCGAGATCGGCCCGCTGCCGCCCGGCGCCTACAGGTTGACCGGCCGGGCGACGATCGACGGGCGCGCGGTGGCGCAGGATGAAACCTTCGTCGTGCGCGCCGGCGGTCCCGAGCTCGACGACGTGGCGGCGCGCGACCGCGTGTTGCGGGAGCTGGCGCAGGCCAGCGGTGGCGATTATCGGTACGAGGAGCTGCCGCGCCTGGCGGTCCGCCCGTCGCGCGAGGTCCACGTCGGGCGGCAGCAAATCGTCGAGCTCTGGTCGCGCCCGCCGCTGCTGCTCATCGGCCTGGCGTTGCTGGCGCTCGAGTGGACGCTGCGCCGCCGCTCAGGTCACGCCTGACGCGCGGTCAATCTGTCGCCGCTGGCGTCGGCCAGCGCGCCCAGGACCAGGCGCCGACGCCCGCCCGGCCGGCGCGCGCGCCCGACGAACAGCATCAGCATGGCCAACGACGGAATCAGCCCCGCGGCCCCGAACGCCCCGGCGGCCATGGTGCAACCGGCGCCGCTCGCCACGGATGCCGACGTATCGGCCTGGCCGGCCGTCGGCGCAAAGACCGCCAGCGTGGCGACCGTCGTATTCCCGACACCGTCGGTGGCGGTGACGGTGATGGTCTGATTCCCGTCGATCCCGGTCAGGTCCCACTGGTAGGGGCCCTTGCTCGCCGTCGCCGACAGCCCCTGTGGCTCGACGGCGATCGTGACCGACGCCAGGTCGCAGTCGTCGCTGGCGGCGACGTTCACCGAAAAATCGTGCCCCATTCGCTCACCGTTGCTCGGCGTGAGGAAGCCGACGCTGGGGGGAGCGGTGTCGTCCATGCAACCGAACGCCGACGGTTTGGCGCCGCCTCCCCAGGGGCCGAGCCCGGCCATCATCATCTGGTACGAGTTCTGGGTCTGCCGATCGCAGCGGTCCCCGGTGACGGCCACCGCCTGATTCTCGAACCCGTCGCAGTTTTGGCAGATGTACGGGTACATGATGTCGTTGGTGTCGGAGACATGCTCGAGCCCTACGAGATGCGCTTGCTCCTGGGAGATGATCACCGCCGTGTCGTGGGCGTTGGCGCCGCCGTCGAGCGTGTAGGCGACGCCGCCGTGAAGGTCCTCGCAAAGGAACGGCGCGATACCGGCGACCGAGCTGTCGACGTTGCACCAAGCGCCGCCGCCCGAGGAGACGACCTCGGTGTAGAAGCTGCCGCTCGTCGGCCGGGTCAGCGTGAAGATGACGTTGAAGTCGGCGTACCAGCGATCCAGGTAAGCCTGAACCTGCTGCTGGCAGTCGAGGAGCGTCTTGCCAAACGAGCACTGGAAGGCGGGCGCCAGGCCGCTGCAGGCGTCGTAGTTGGTCTCGGGCAGCGGCGTCTTGCCGTCGGCGTAGACCAGATAGATGACCTTGGGCGCCGGCGAGGCGCTGCTGGCGGTCGCCACCTCCGGCGTGGTCTCGGCGGCGATGTTGACGGGAGCCTTGACCGCCGCGAGGTCACCATTGAGCGAGGAGGCGGCCCGCGGCAGATTCGGAACGCTCAGCGAGCTCGGATCGCCCGCGGCGCTCCCTCCGTCCGACGCGTCGCCGACGCACCCAGTGACCGACGACGCGAGCGCAAACGCCAACCCCAACCCGCAACAAGCCTTTGTCGAACGTCCAACCTTCGCCAACACGACCACGCTTCCGAAGACGCGCCCCCGGACGGCACACGACGCTCGCACCACGCTAGCGATGCACGCCGACCTGTGGCAGGGTCTTCAGATCTGTACATCGGCTGGATCGGCCGACACTTTATGATCCCGCGTACAGATTTTTTCGCCTGAGATACCAACTCCCCCATGGTCCCCGCCGAAACCTTCGTCAACGAGCTTGACGCGAAGAACCAGCCCTCGATCCAGCGGGTGATCGCGGCGCTCAACGAAGGGCTGGGCAAAGAGGGAGTCGAGGTCGCCGACGCGCTGCGCATGGCCCTGAAAGCGGCGATCGAGCTGGCCGAGGTGGCCGCGCTCTGGATCACCGCCTGTGACGATCTGGAGATGAAGCTCTCGCTGGCGGAACAGTGCGGCGACGGCGCGCGCCAATGCCGGCGGCTGTCGGCCCGGCTGACGGCGCTGGGTGGGGCGGAGTACGACCCACGCAACGGCGGATACTCGAAGCTGTTCGCCTTCCTTCGTTCCCTGCAGACCGCCGAGGAGCGCTCGGCGGCGGGCTACGTCACCGGAAAGGCGCTGTCGATGGCCCGACTCGCGGCCTTGAGCGCCTTTTGCGCCCAGAAAGGGGACGCCGAGAGCGCCCGCCTTCTGGGGTCGGAGATCGCCGAGGAGGAGCGCCGCTACTACGAAGAGGGGCGGCGCCTGCTGATCGGGGTGACCGCCACCGAGGAGAGCCAGGCGCGCGGCCGCCGGGCCGCGTATCGCACTCTCGAGCTGGCGGGCGAGACCGTCGAACCTCTCGCGCTCCGCAAGACGCTCAACAAGCGCCGTTAGACGCCTTCGCCCCCCGGGGTCCGAGACGCTATAGTCGAATGCGGATGTCGACTGAGGCTGCGCCGGTCGGGCCGGTGACGTTCGGGCGCTACACGCTGCTCGAGCGGCTGGCGGTGGGCGGAATGGCCGAGGTCTTCCGCGCGAAGATCACCTCCTCGCACGGGTTCGAGAAGATCCTGGTCGTCAAGCGGATCCTCCCGCATCTGGCGGCCGACGCGGACTTCGTCGCGATGTTCATCGACGAAGCCAAGCTGACGGCGCAGCTCACGCACCCGAAGATCGTCCAGATCCTCGACTTCGGCGAGGTGAACGGCCAGTACTTCACCGCGCTGGAGTTCATCGACGGCTTCGACGCGCTCGGCCTCCTGCGCATCGCCGCGCAGAAGCGGGTGCGGATCCCGACGGCGCTGGCGGTCTACATCGTCGACGAGATGCTGGAGGCGCTCGACCACGCCCACAACGCGCGCGACATGGAGGGGAAGCCGATGCAGATCGTCCACCGCGACATCTCGCCGTCGAACATCTTCATCTCCAAGCGGGGCGACGTGAAGCTGGGCGACTTCGGCATCGCCCACGCCAAGCGCCGCGAATCGAAGACCCAGGCCGGCACGCTCAAGGGGAAGTACGGCTACATGTCCCCCGAGCAGGTCGTCGGCCGGCCCATCGACAACCGCAGCGATCTGTTCGCGGTGGGCGTCGTGTTGGCCGAGCTGCTCACGGGGCGGCGCCTCTTCTCGGCGCCGGCCGACCTCGACGTGCTCCTCAAGGTGCGCGACGTTCACCTCGATCGGCTCGACAAGTACGGCGCCGACATCCCACCGGCGCTCGATCGGATCGTCCGCCGGGCCCTGAAGAAGGATCCAGCGGAGCGGCCGCAGAGCGCCTCCGAGCTGCACGACGAGCTCAGCGACTACCTCTTCACGGCGGGACAGAGGGTCGGACCGACCGACCTGCGCGCCTTCACGGGGACGCTGCTCGACGCCGATCCGGAGACCGCCGCGCGCCGCTTGCAGTCGGTGCGTCGCGCCGACAAGGCCCGCCCGGTCCGCGGCAATAACCCGAATCAGGATTTACTTCGATTGCGGCAGCGAGGACAGCTACGGCTTCGACCAGGGCGCCCGGGCATTGGCTCGAGGAACTCGACTCATTGCACCTGAAACATGAATTCCACACCTATCCCGGCAGCCACGGCGTGGAATATTTTCTGGCTCACGTCTCAGCTTCGATGGAATTCCACTCACGGGCCTTTCAGGAAGCGCGCTTGCCAGGCAACCGCGGTTGCCGCGGAGGACTTCGTGCATCCGCGACTGTGCCATATTCCATTATTATCAAGTCTGCATCGGTGGTTAGCCGATACCCGCGCCGGGCTTGCTCGAAATCGCTTGCGCAGCGGTACCTTTGTACTGTAGGAATATAATAACAGTCATGGTACTTATGTATGAATGAGCCGCGCCACAGTTCAGTTAACTCTAGGTCGTGCGGCGACTAACGAAGTCAACATGGAAGACGCATCCAATCTCGTAGCGGCCCGGAGTTTTGCGCGCAGTCTCAACATCCTCCTGAAAACGGTGCGGCTCTATGGTGCAGAGCACGAGCGCACGTCAGCTCTGCTGGAAACAGCCTGGATCGAACTCCGCGCTGCGTTAAAGTTCTCCGGTGAAGCAGGACTGCTTCTGGGAGTTTCCGGCGTCCAGGTGCTGCTGGACGGCGTGCCGCTGGAAAAGCGTCGACGGACCGCGGCTTGCCCAATTGCTCACCTCCTCCGGCCTTTCCAGCATTAACTTTTCTTCATAAAGTCTCCATCGACGATTTTTGGCGTTTTGTGCGCGCCTTTTCGTCGCGCTCGCCAAAGGCCGGGCCGTTGGCGACGGAGTTGAGGGCGGCCTTGGGCGGAGACGAGGGCGCAATCCGCGTAAACGAAGTACGCTTTGTCGCCCCAGGATTCTGCCCTCGGCGACGCCGGCA
>CAVRRT010000044.1:0-16252 GCA_963723305.1 uncultured Pseudomonadota bacterium | reverse complement strand
GTATCGCTGCAGATCGCCGAACCTGTTAGGGTCGGAGTGATGTTGGAGCGTTTCCGGGCGGGAACCGGGGACAAGTCGCCGCTGTCGATCGCCGGCGATCGGCGCGGCGTCCTGTGCCTGCACGGCATCACCGGCACGCCGTTCGAGGTGCGGCCGCTGGCCGAGCAGTTCGGGCGGCTCGGCTGCTCCGTCGAGGCGCCGATGCTGGCGGGCCACGGCGGGACGCTGTCTGACCTGACGGCCACCACCTGGAGCGATTGGTTCGCCTCGGCTGAGGCGGCGCTCGGGCGGCTGGAGGCGCGCACGGGGGGCGGGCCGACCGCCATCTGCGGCTTCTCGATGGGGGGGCTCCTGGCGTTGCGCCTGGCGCGTCTCTATCCCGCCCGCGTCTCGGCGCTCGTGGTGATGTCGACGCCGTTGCGGCTCCGCCCGCTGGAGGTGTTCGGGATCCGGACGGTCGCGCGCCTGCCGGTCGACTTTCGCGCCCACCCACGGGCGGCGGTCCCCAAGCTGAAGGGATCGGACGTCTCGGATCCTGCCATTCGCTACACGAACCCAGGGCTGCGGGCGTTTCCCATCGCCGCGCTCCAGCAGCTGCTCGACCTCATGGACGTCGTGCGCCCCGACCTCCCGGCGATCAAGACGCCCGCGCTGGTGGTGCACGGGCGAAAGGATCACACCGTGCCGATGGAGGATTCGCTCGAGCTGACCGGCAGCCTGGGGAGCGACGTCATCGAGCGGTTGTGGCTGGACCGATCGTTCCATCTCGTGGCGCTCGACGTGGAGCGCGCCACCCTGCTCGACGGAGCGGCGCGCTTTCTCGACAAGCACGCCGGCTGGTCGGTGGTAGCGTAGCGGCCTGGTCGCGAGGAGGCGACGTGAACAAAGATCTCGTCATCGCCATCGATCAGGGGACGACCGGGACGACCGTGCTCGTCGTCGACGCCGCGCGCACCGTGCGGGGGCGCGGCTACCGGGAGTTCGCGCAAATCTATCCCCGGCCGGGCGAGGTCGAGCACGATCCGGAGGCAATCTGGGCCTCGGTCCTGGGCGCGCTCGCTGAAGCGCTGGCCGGCGTCGACAGCGGGAGGATCGCGGCGCTGGGGATCACCAACCAGCGCGAGACGACGCTCTTGTGGGAGCGCGACGGCGGGCGGCCGGTGGCGAACGCGATCGTCTGGCAGGATCGGCGGACGGCGCCGTTCTGCGCCGCGCTCAAGGCGGCGGGGCACGAGCCTGCGGTGCGCGCGCAGACCGGCCTCGTGCTCGACCCCTATTTCTCGGCCACGAAGATCCGCTGGCTGCTCGACGCCGTCGTCGGTCTTCGCGCGCGCGCCGAGGCCGGCGAGATCGCCTTCGGCACCGTCGACAGCTTCCTCATCTGGCGGCTCACCGGCGGGCGGACGCACGCCACCGACGTCACCAACGCCTCGCGCACGCTGCTCTGCGATCTGCGCACCAGGCGTTTCTCCGACCAGCTCTGCGCTCTCTTCGGCGTGCCGCCGGCGCTCTTGCCGGAGGTGCGCCCCTCGGCGGGAAAGATCGGCGAGACGCGCGGCGTGCCCGGGCTCCCCGACGGGATTCCGATCACCGGCGTGGCGGGCGATCAGCAGGCCGCCCTCTACGGCCAGGACTGCACCGAGCCGGGCGACGCCAAATGCACCTTCGGCACTGGCGCCTTCCTGCTGATGAACGTGGGCAGCGAGCCGCGCCCGTCGACGCGCGGCCTCCTCACCACGGTGGCCTGGACCCTCGACGTGGCGGGGCGGGCGACGACCGCCTACGCGCTCGAGGGGAGCGCCTTCGTCGCCGGCGCGCTGGTGCAGTGGCTGCGCGACGGTCTCGGCCTCGTCTCCAGCGCGCCGGAGATCGAACCGCTGGCGCGCTCGGTGCCCGACTCGGGCGGCGTCACCATCGTCCCCGCGCTGACCGGCCTGGGTGCCCCGCACTGGCGCGCCGAGGCGCGCGGCCTCATCACCGGCTTGACGCGGGGGACCACCCGGGCGCACCTGGCGCGCGCCGCGCTGGAGGCGATCGCGCTTCAGAACGTGGATCTCGTATCCGCGATGCAGGCTGACGCGGGCCGGCCGATCAACAACCTGCGCGTCGACGGCGGCGCGGCGGCCAACGATCTCCTGATGCAGATCCAGGCCGATCTGCTGGGGGTGCAGATTTTCCGCCCGGAGATGGTCGAATCGACCGCCCTCGGTGCCGCCAAGCTGGCCGCGCTCGGGGTCGGGCTGCCAGCGGTCGACAAGGGGGGCGAAACCGCCCGCATCCGCGTCTTTACACCCTCCATGTCCCCCCTGACGCGGGACGAGCTTCTCGGCCGCTGGGCGGGCGCCGTCGGTCGGGCCTAAAAGGGCTTGATCGAGGGGCGCGCTATTTGCGAACCTGATGGTTTCGATGTCCGCGCCGCCACTCACCGGAGACCCTACGGCGCTGCCGTTGGCAGCGTGCGCGCTGTCGCACCCGGGGCGCCAGCGACCCGACAACGAGGACGCCTTCGGCAACTTCGTCGAGGGGCGACTGTTCGTGGTCGCCGACGGGATGGGGGGACACAACGCCGGCGGAGTCGCCAGCGCGATGGCCGTCGAGGGGATCGAGGCCTTCTTCCGCTCGTACCACGCCGAGCCGCATCAGGTCTGGCCCTATCCGGTCGACCGCTCGCTGTCGCTGGCGGCAAACCTGCTGCGGGTCGGCATCAAGGTGGCGAACGACAGGATTCGCACCGCCGCTGCCGCTGACCGCGCGCGCGCCCGCATGGGGACCACCGCCGTGGCGATGGCGATCGGCGAAGAGCAGCTGGCGATCGCGCACGCCGGCGACAGCCGGGCCTACCGATTTCGCGGCGGCAGCGTCACCCGCCTCACGCGCGACCACTCCGTCGCCGAGGAGATGCGCGCCGCGCGGCCGGAGATGACCGACGACGAGCTGGCGACGTTCGCCCACCGCAACGTCGTCACGCGCAGCCTGGGCAGCAAAGAGGACCTCGAGCCCGCCGTCTACGTGGGCCGCGTTCAGCCGGGCGACATCTTCCTGCTCTGCAGCGACGGACTGTGGGGCGTCGTCCCCGACGGGAGGATGACGACGATCCTGCGCCAGGCGGCGGATCTCGAAGCGGCCTGCCAGATGCTCGTCGACGCGGCGAACGGAGCGGGTGGTCCAGACAACGTCTCGGTGCTGCTCGTCCGCGCCGGCTGAGCGCGCCCCCCCTCCCAGACCCATCCATGATCCGCGCCCTGGTCGAACAGAAACGGATCGTCGTGTGCGTCGGGCCGGGCGGCGTCGGCAAGACGACCACCGCCGCGGCGCTGGGGGCGCTCGGGGCTCGCCTCGGACGCAAGACGCTGGTCTGCACCATCGATCCCGCCCCGCGGCTGGCCGACGCGCTCGGCGTCGGCGGGCTGGGCCCCGAGCCGCGCGCCGTCCCTCCCGAGGCCTGCCGCGCGCTGGGGATCCCCGAGGGGGGCGCGGGGCGCCTGGACGCCGTCCGCCTCGACACCGCGCGGGCGTTCGGCCGGCTGGTCGACGAGCAGGTCGCCGATCCGGAGATGCGCCGGCGCATCTTCGACAACGGCATCTACCGGCAGATCACCACCACGCTCACCGGGTCGCAGGAGTACGCCGCCACGCTGGCGCTCTACGAGCTGGCGCGTGGCGGGGCCTACGATCTGATCGTCCTCGACACGCCACCCACCGCCAACGCGCTCGATTTCCTGGACGCGCCTCAGCGGCTGGCGGCGGCCGTGTCGAGCCCGGCGCTGAGCTGGTTCGCCCGTCCGGCCGAGAGGGGCGAGGGGGGCGGCGGCTGGCTTTCGCTCCGGCGGCTGCGCGCGGGCGGCGCGCTGGTGCTGCGCCGGCTGGCCAAGCTGGTCGGCAGTCGGTTTCTCGACGACGTGGCCGCGTTCCTGGTCGACTTTCAGCACGTGCTGGGCGGCTTCCTGGCGCGCGCCAAGGCGGTCGACGAGCTCTTGCGCGGACCCGACACGGCGTTCCTCCTGGTGCTGGTGCCGGCGGTGGCCGCCGTCGATGAGGCGCTCTACTTCCATGGTCGGCTGCGCGAGGCCGGCGTCCCGCTCCAGGCCTTCATCGCCAACCGCGTGCAGCCGGCGCCGGGGATCACCGAGGCCGGCGCGCTGTCGGTCGCGCTGCGGGCGTCGGCGTCGTTCGCCGATCTCTCCGACGCCGTGATTGCGGAGGCGGTCGTCCGGCTGGCGCCGCTGGCGCGGACGTTCGCGGCGCTCCACGAGGGGGAGCGGCGCGAGCTGGCGCGGCTGGCGGCGCGGGCCCCGGGGACGCACGTTATCCAGATCCCGCTGCTCAATCACGACGTGGACAACCTGGTCGAGCTGCGCGTCGTGGGCGAGGCGCTGCTCGCCGGCTCGTAGGGCGTGCCGCTTCCAACATCGCGTCGAGCGCCGGCGCGACCGGCTCCGGCGCGGCGAAGAGCAGGGCGACCGCCTCGCCACGTCGGGCCAGCGCGAACGCGCCGTTCGGCGTGGAGAACAGCGCGCCGTCCGCGCGGTCGTCCGAGCGGTCGTCCGAGCGGTCTCGCGCGCGATCCCTGGCGTGACCCTTCTCGTGGTCCTTGGGGCGACCGTCCGTGCTCTCGGTCGGGCGGACGTCGTCGGGCGCGGCCTCGGGGCCGGCCGTGCCGCTCATCTTCAGCAACAGCTGCCGGGCGGCGCGCGCGAAGTCGTCCGCCTCGGCGGCGTCGTCCCAGACGGTCAACCAGGCGAGCGGCGCGGTCGGGGAGGCGGTGACACCTCCATCAGGAACGGGCGCTGACGGCGCCGGCGCGTAGACACCGGCCCGATCTCCGCCCCAGCCGGCGGCGGCGCGGGCGGCGATCTCCGGCGGCAGCGCGGTCGCCAGCCAGGTCCGGAGCAACAGCTCGCCCAGCACGTCGCTGGCGATCGGGCGACCGAAACCGGCCAGCGGCGGAAGCGCCGCCTCCGCGACGACGATGGGCGCCTCGCAGGCGTCGTACTTCTCCGGATGGAGCACCTGCTCGCTGGAGT
Organism: uncultured Pseudomonadota bacterium; assembly: GCA_963723305.1. Taxonomy (GTDB): domain Bacteria; phylum Myxococcota_A; class Polyangia; order Fen-1088; family Fen-1088; genus JADGRB01. The sequence continues at coordinate 11,228 of CAVRRT010000044.1, read as the reverse complement.
CGGGCGGTTCGTCCCACAGCGTGTCGACCGCGCTCCAGGAATGGGCGGCGCGGACGCGCGCCACGAACAGCAGTCCGTCGACGTGGGTGAACTCTCCCAGCGCGCCGAACCAGCTGGAGGCGCCCGCCTGGGACGCCGCGCGCAGCTCCCCGGCGAGCAGGCCGAGCGCGTGCGGGCCCAGGAAATTCTCCTGGGGATCGCCGACCTCGAGCCCGGCCAGCATGGCGTCTCCCTCGACCAGCGCCAGGCGCGCGCGCTCCGCGTCTCCGTCGAGGCGCGGCCCTCCTTCGCGGTCGATGCGGAGAAAACGGCGGAGCTCGAAGTGCTGATCGGCGACGGCGTGGGCGATCTCGTGGGTCAGCGCCGTTCGCTGCTCGCGGATCGGCAGGAAGCTGGGGACCAGCAGGGTGGCCGCGGCCGCGTCGTAGCGCGCCGCGGGCGGTGCCGCGAACGCGTAGGCCTCCGCGGCGGCCGCGCCCGGCGCGTACCCGGCGGGGACGAGCCCGAGCCGCTCCAGAATCTCCCCCTCGGTGCGGGCGGCCGCGGTGTCGATCCCTTCTCCGACGGCCAGGGCGGTCGCGCGCCGCATTTCGTCGGGGCCGAGCGCGCGCGCCGCCAGCGTGCCGTGGAACGCCAAGTGGCGGGCGGCGCTGACCGCCGCCACCAGCTTGTCGACCTCGGGGCGCAACGACCCGTCGGTGAGGGGAGCGGCGGCGAGCGCGAGCGCGAAGGCCGCCCCCAGCTTGCTCACGCCAGCCACGGGGCGCAGTTTGAGGTAAATAGGCGGACCGTTCAATGAGCGTCGTGGGTCCCGATCTCGGCCTCCTGACCGCGCCGGCGCGGCGCGGGTTTGCGCAGGCGCTGCGCGAGATCCGCGCTCTCTTCGCCGGCGCGCGGGCCGTCGAGCTCTACGGGGCGTCGGGCTCGCTCGGCGCGGCGTTGGCGGCGAATCTGGCGGGGCGGGAGACGCTGCTCTACGTCGTCCCCGACGAGGAGACGGCCGAGGCGAGGGCGCACGACCTGGCGTTCTTCCTGCCGGCCTCACCCAGCAGCGACGATCCGCTGGCGCCGCCCGCGGTCCTCGAGCTGCCGGCGCCCGACTCGTCGCCCTACGCCGAGATGCAGCCCGATCGCCGGACGATGCTGCGGCGGATGGCGGCGCTGTTCCGGCTGTCGCAGGGGTTCGCGCCGCGCGTGCTGGTGGCCTCCGCCGCGGCGCTCTGCCGCCGGGTGCTGCCGCGCGCGCCGTTCGACGCGCTCTGCCAGGTGATCACCGCCCAGACGACGCTCGACCGTGAGGCGACCATCGCGGCGCTGGTGCGCGCCGGTTTCTCGCGGGCGCCGGTGGTCGAGGACGCGGGGACGTTCGCGGTGCGCGGGTCGGTCATCGATCTCTTCCCGCCCGTCTACCGCCACCCGGTGCGCATCGAGCTCTTCGGCGACGAGATCGAATCGATTCGCCTCTACGACGCGGCGACGCAGCGGACGCTGCGGCCGCTCCAGGCGGTCTACCTGCATCCGGTGCGCGAGACGATCGCCACGCCGGGGGCCGATCCGCGGGCCAAGATCCTGGCCGCCGCCGACGCCGCGGTCTATCCCTCGTCGAAGACGCGCCGGCTGCTCGAGCAGATCGAGGAGGGAGAGCTGTTCTTCGGCATCGAGGCGCTGGCGCCGGCGTTCCACGCGCGGATGGTGCCGCTCTTCGACTATCTGCCGCAGGGAGCCCTCTGTGTCGTCGAGGACCCCGAAGCCGTCATCGAAGAGGCGCGCCGGCAGGCGAGTCGGCTGCGCGAGGCGGCCGCCGCCCGCCACGTCGAGCACCGCCTGGCGCTGCCGGCCCAGGAATTCGTGCTGGGCGAGGAGGAGGCGGCCCTGGCGCTCGGCGCGCGCCCGCGGCTGGAGATTCGGCCGCTGGAGGTGGCACGGTTCAACGAGGCGCCGGGGGCGCCGCCGCGCGTGCGGATCGAGTCGTCGCCGCACACCGCGCTGCGCGCCGAGCTGCGGGAGGCGCGCGCCCACGTCACCGAGCGGAACGAGGAGGTCGACGTCGGCAAGCCGCTGCGCGATCGCCTGCGCGGCTGGCTCGATCTCGGGCACCGCGTCCGCATCGTCGCGCCGAGCCGCATGCACGCCGACCGGCTGGCGGCGCTGCTGCGCGCGCTCGGCCTCGGGACCTCCGTCGTCGCGCCCGGCGAGCTGGGGGACCTCTTTTCCTCGACGGTGGGCGGTCCGCTGGCGGTGGTCGTCGGTCCGTTGCGGCGGGGGTTCATGCTCCCGGCCGATCGCCTGACCGTCGTCGCCGAGGAGGAGATCTTCGGCGCGCGCTCGCAGCGGGAGGCGCGCCCCACCAGCAAGACGCCCGGTCTGGGGGATCTGGGAGAGATCGCCGAAGGGGACTTCATCGTCCACGACGAGCACGGCATCGGCCGCTACCGGGGGCTCAAGAAACTCGTCGTGCGCGGGGTGCCGCAGGATTTTCTGCAGCTCGAGTACGACGGCGGCTCGATCTACCTGCCGGTCTACCGCATCGGTCTCGTCCACCGCTACAGCGGCGGCGAGACGGACGCCGTGCGGCTCGACAAGCTGGGGGTGAGGACCTGGCAGGAGAAGCGCCGGCGCGTCTCGGCCGAGGCGCGCAAGATCGCCGAGGAGCTGATGCAACTCTACGCCCAGCGCGCGGCGCTGGCCGGCCACGCCTTCCCCGCCCCCGACGCCGTCTTCCGGGCGTTCGAGGAGACGTTCCCCTTCGAGGAGACGCCCGATCAGGAGAAGGCGATCGAGACGGTGCTGGCCGACATGCAGAACGGCGTGCCGATGGATCGCCTCATCTGCGGCGACGTCGGCTACGGCAAGACCGAGGTGGCGCTGCGGGCGACGCTGATGGCCGTTCTCGGCGGCAAGCAGGCCGCCGTGCTGGCGCCGACCACGGTCCTCGCCGAGCAGCACTTCGTGACCTTCTCCGACCGGTTCAGCGACTTCCCGGTGCGGGTGGCGGTGCTGTCGCGGTTTCGGACCAAGGCGGAGCAGCAGGCGACGCTGGCCGCGCTGGCCGCGGGGAAGGTCGACGTCGTCGTGGGCACCCACCGGGTGCTCTCCCGCGACGTCCGCTTCCACGATCTCGGCCTGTTGGTCGTCGACGAGGAGCAGCGGTTCGGCGTCACCCACAAAGAACGGCTCAAGGAGCTGCGCACGCAGGTCGACGTGCTCACCCTGACCGCCACGCCGATCCCGCGCACGCTGCAGATGGCGATGGGGGGGCTGCGCGAAATCTCGATCATCGCCACGCCCCCCGCCGATCGGTTGGCCATCCGCACCTTCGTCTGCCGCTTCGATCGCGATCTGCTGGGCGACGCCATCCGCCGCGAGCTGGGGCGCGGCGGGCAGATCTTCTTCGTCCACAACCGGATCGAAAACCTCGCCGCGGAGGCCGACAAGATTCGCCAGATCTCGCCCCAAGGGACCCGCATCGCCATCGCCCACGGCCAGATGCCCGAGGGAGAGCTGGAGAAGGTGATGGTCGACTTCGTCGACGGCCGTTACGACATCCTGGCCTCCACGACGATCATCGAATCGGGGCTCGACATCCCGCGGGCCAACACGATGATCGTCAACCACGCCGACCGGTTCGGGTTGGCGCAGCTCTACCAGCTGCGCGGGCGCATCGGCCGCTCGCGCGAGCGGGCCTTCTGTTACCTCGTCGTCCCGGAGGAGACGCGCATGACCCCGGAGGCCAAGCAGCGGTTGGCGGTCCTGCAGCGCTTCACCGAGCTCGGCGCCGGGTTTCAGGTGGCGACGCACGATCTCGAGATCCGCGGGGCCGGCGAGCTGCTCGGCGAGCGGCAGCACGGCGCCGTGGCGTCGGTCGGCTTCGAGACCTACGCGCGCATCTTGGAGGAGGCGGTCGCCGAGCTGCGCGGCGAGCCGATAAAACCGGAGCACGATCCGGAGATCTCCGTCGACGTACCGGCCTTTCTCCCCGACGATTACGTCCCGGACGCCGGCCAGCGGCTCGACTTCTACCGGCGGCTCGCCCAGGCGCGCACCGAGGACGACGTGCGCGCGACCCTGGCCGAGCTCGAGGACCGTTACGGCGCGCTCCCCGAGGAGGCGCTCCTGCTGGGCGAGGTGATGATCGACAAGACGCTGGTGCGGACGCTGGGGGCGCTCGGCTACGAGCTCGGGCCGGCGCGCCTGGTCCTGGCGTTGCGCAGCGACACCGCGCTCGATCCCGGGAAGGTGCTGAAGCTGGTCCAGCAGAAGGCGAGCCGCTTCAAGCTCACCCCGGACATGCGCCTCTCCTACGCCTTCGATGACGGCGAGAAGCGCGATCGGATGACGGCGGCGCGTGCCCGCTTGCTGCAGCTGGTGGCGCTCACCGCCGCTTGACCCCGGCGCCCCCGTTTTCGAGTAGGCTTTGCCTCATGCACATCCTCCTTCACCTCGCGGTGCTCACGGTGACCGTCCTGGCGCTCTCCCGCATCTTCTCCACCGTCAAGGTGAAGAGCGTCGGATCGGCCCTCGTCGTGGCGATCGTCTTCTCGGTGTTGAACGTGCTCGTCGGCTGGCTGATCACCTTGGTGGTCGGTATTTTCATCCTCGTGCCCGCCATCCTGACGCTGGGGCTCCTGTTCATGTTGATCCCCTTCCTGGTCAACTCGGTTTTGCTCTGGCTGACCGACAAGCTCATCGGTTCGTTCGAGATCGAGACCAGCGGCGCGCTGTTCGCGTCCGCCGCCATCATCACCCTCGTCAACGGTCTCTTTCACTTCGCGAGCCATGCGCATCAGATGGGGATCACCGGCCCCGGTCCGACGCGCTGGATCTAGCGCCCGGGGCGTGTAATCTCTCGCGGATGGCCCCGACCTTCCGCCCCCTCTTTTTAACCTCAGCCCTGGGCGTGCTCGCTCTGGCGCTCCCCGCTTGCAAGCATGGCGCGACCTCGACCGGAGAAGCCCGCAACGTCGATCCGTCGCAGGTGGTCGCCAAGGTCGACGACACCGTCATCACCGTCAGCGACGTGCAGGAGCGGATCAACAAGCAGTCGCCGTTCGTGCGGGCGCGCTACACCAACGCCGACAAGAAGAAGGAGTTCCTCGACGGCCTGGTCAAGTTCGAGGTGATGGCCGCCGAGGCCGCGCGGCGCGGCTACGACAAGGATCCCGAGGTCCAGCGGGTCATGAAGCAGCAGATGATCTCCAAGCTCATGCAGAAGGACTTCGAGTCGAAGCTGAAGGTCGAGGACGTCCCCGACGCCGACGTCGAGAAGTACTACAACGAGCACCCGACCGAGTTTCACCAGAAGGACGAGGTGCGGGTGAGCATGATCCTCGTCAAGGACAAGCCCAAGGCCGAGCACGCCTACGCCGAGGCGCGCGCGCTGCCCAAGGGGGCGGCCAACGCCATGGACCAGAAGGGTTTCCGCGATCTGGTGGCCAAGTACTCGGAGGATGAAGACTCGAAGCCGCGCGGCGGCGACCTGTCGTTCTTCGACGCCGACTCGGCCACCTTCCCGAGGCCGATGGTCGAGGCGGCGTTCAAGCTCAAGGACGTGGGCGACTCTCGCTCCGCTCCTCAAGACCGACAAGGGCTGGGCCATCATCCGTCTCACCCAGAAGCGTCCGGGCTTCAACCGCCCACTGGCCGAGGCCAAGCGGCAGATCCAGCAGCGGCTGTTCCGGGATATTCGCTCCAAGGCGATGGACGCCTTCGTCGACGACCTCAAGAAGAAGAGCAGCATCACCATCAACGACGAGAACCTGGCCAAGGTGGTCGTCGAAGCGGGCGCCGGCAGTCGGCCACCGGGGATGGACGTTCCGCCGACGAGCTCTCCCATGGGTGGCCCGCCGCCCGGAACGCCCGCGCCGCGGCCCGTGGGGATGCAACCCTTGGGAGCCCCCGCGGCTCCAACCCACCCGTGAGCAGGTCCAGGTCCGGTTTCATGCCTCGCCGTCTTTCGGTCGCGCTGGCGCTGGCGCTCGCGCTCATGCTGGCGCCTACGGTGGCGCGGGCGCGGGTGGTCGAGCGGGTCGCCGCGGTGGTCGGTGACGCGCTGGTGCTGGCCAGCGAGGTGGAGGATCAGGTCGCGCCCGCTCTTGACCGACGTCAACCGGATCCCCGATCCGGACAAACGGGCGGCGCGCGCCTCGGCGCTGCGGCGCGAGGTGCTGGAGCGCCTCATCGACGACGAGCTGATCCTGCAGCAGGCGGCGGAGCTGAAGCTCTCCATCTCCAGCGAGCAGGTCGACGCCTCGATCGAGGAGATCAAGAAGCAGAACAGCCTCGACCGACGAGCAACTGCGCGACGCGCTGCGTGGTCAGGGGATGACGATGGCGGCTTATCGCTCCGACCTGCGGCGCCAGCTGTTGCGCTTCCGCGTGCTCAACATCGCCGTCGGATCGCGGGTCAACATCTCGGACGACGAGGTGCGCGCCTACTACGAGCGCCACATGAAGGACGGCAGCAACGTCCAGGTACGCGCCAGCCACGTCTTCGTGGCGATCCCCGAGGGGGCCGACGCCACCACGGTCGCCGAGAAGCTGGCTGCAGGCGCAGAAGATCCTGGAGCGGGCGCAGGCCGGCGAGGACTTCGCCAAGCTGGCGCGCGAGACGTCGGACGACGCGGCGACCCGCGCCGACGGCGGCGATTCTGGGCTACTTCGGCAAGGACATGCTGCCGAAGGCGATCGAGGAGCTGGTCTTCTCGATGAAGGTCGGCGACGTGCGCGGCCCGATCCGGGTCGACCGCGGTTTCCACGTCATCAAGCTGGTCGACCGCAAGACCAAGGACCCCAAGCCGTTCGACGAGGCGAAGGACGACATCCGAATCAGCTCCGCCAGAAGGACATGGAGCGGCAGACGAAGATCTACCTCAGCGAGCTGCGCAAAAAGACGCTGGTCGACATCCGCTACTGAATCTAGATCTCCAAGAGATTGAGGGTCCCCGAGCTCTGGCCGTCGTCAGTCGAGCGAGAAGCCGTCGACGTCGAGCTATGGCCGTCGTCAGTCGAGCGAGAAGCTGTCGACGTGGAAGGTGACGGGGCCGGCCCCGGCGCCCGCGCTCCCCGTGTCGAGCTGCAGCCCGTAGAGCACCACCTGCTTGGCGCTGTAGCGATCGGCCACGGTCATCGGGTGATCGAGGTCCATCGCGATCTCCTGCCAGTCGGAGCCGGACGCCAGGCTCACCGCCGTCGCGGCGGCCACATAGCTGACGCCGGTGTCGACGTAGAGCTGGGCCAGGCCATTGAACGTGGAGCCGGCGTCGACCTTGATCCGGACGTGGAGGGCGTGGCCAGACCAATCCTGCGGGACGACGAAGACGTAGGATTGAACCTCGACGTACTGGTTGGCGCCCGAGAAGGGGACGACGATCCTCATCGACCCGGCGCTGGGGCTCCCTTCGTCGGGATCGAACTCCAGCAATGGCGCCGTCCCCGCGTCGACGATCGCCGGATCGGCGAGGTTGGTCTGTACGGTGTCGTGATAGGGCTCGAACCCGAAGTCGATGGCGGTGTCGAAGGTGTCGAGCGGCATCCCGGAGAGCGGCGCCGCCGCGTCGGCCAACACGCTGTTGGGGCTCTCGGCGGCGCCGGCGGCACCGCCCTGCCCAGTGCTCCGATCCGGCGAGGCCCGCGTCCGTCCGCCTCCAGCGCCGCCAGCGCCGCCGGGCCCGCGCTCGGACGAGGCATCCTTCGTGACCGAGCCCGTGCCCGCGCTCGAGCCGCAAGCCGTCGCCACCACGACCACCAGGAGGAGCGCGCCGCGCGTTGCGTCTCGCAGATGACCACGCACGACCGCGCGAGCGTAACACGGCCGCCCGCTCTCGCGGCGGTGAGCGGGTGCCTCAGCCGGGCGGCCAGGCCATCGCCCGCCCGCCGAGGACGTGGAGGTGGACGTGATGGACCGACTGGCCGGCGTCGTCGCCGGCGTTCATGACGACGCGGAAGCCGTTTTCGGCGAGGCCGCTCTCCTTGGCGCGCCGGGCGGCGACCACCATCAGGTGGCCGAAGAGCTCGACGTCGGCGGCCGTCGCTTCGGCCAGCGAAGCGATGTGGCGCGTGGGGATCACCAGCTCGTGGAGCGGCGCCTTGGGACCGATGTCCTTGAAGGCGACGGTGCGGTCGTCGCGGTAGGTGATGGCGGCCTTGATGTCGCCGCGGGCGATCTTGCAGAAGAGGCAGTCGTCGGACGTGGACATCGGTTCTCCTTACCTCAAGAGACGAGCTTGATCAGCCTGCCCCGGGTCTCCTCGAACGGCGCGGCCTCATCGGTGCGCTGGCGAAGGAACGTGGTGATGGCCTCCATGCGCGCGATCGCCTCGTCGGTGAGCGGGTCGGCGCCGCGCTGGTAGGCGCCGAGCAGGATGAGGTCGCGGTTGCGCTCGTAGGCGGCCATCAGCTCGCGCAGGCGCGCGGCGGCCGCCCGGTGGGCCGGATCGGCGACCACGTTCATGAGGCGCGACAGCGACGGCAGCACGTCGACGGCGGGCCACTGGTTGCGGGCGGCGATGTCGCGCGAGAGGATCACGTGGCCGTCGAGGATGCCGCGCACCTCGTCGGCGATCGGCTCCTCCATGTCGCCGCCGGCGACCAGCACGGTGTAAAGCGCGGTGATCGAACCGCGCGCATCGTTGCCGGTCCGCTCGAGGAGCCGGGGCAAGAGGGCGAAGACGCTGGGCGGATAGCCCTGGCGCGCGGGCGGCTCCCCCGCCGCCAGCCCCACCTCGCGCTGGGCGCGGGCCACGCGGGTGACCGAGTCGAGCATGAACAGCACGCGGCGCCCCTCGGCGCGGAAGTACTCGGCGATGGCGGTGGCGACGAACGCCGACTTGAGCCGCACCAGGCTGGGCGCGTCGCTGGTGGCGCAGACGACCACCGAGCGCGCGCGGCCCGCTTCGCCCAGCGATTCCTCGAGGAAGTCGACCACCTCGCGGCCGCGCTCGCCGACGAGCGCGATCACGTTGACCTCCGCCTCGGTCTGGCGCGCGATCTGCCCCATCAGCGTCGACTTGCCGACGCCGGAGCCGGCGAAGAGGCCGATGCGCTGCCCTTCACCGACGGTCAGCAGGCCGTCGAGCGCGCGGACGCCCAGCGCCAGCGGGCGGCTCACGCGGCGGCGGGCCAGCGGATTGGGCGCCGGGCGATCGACCGGCCAGGGCATCGCCCCCGCGATCGGGCCGCCACCGTCGATCGGGCGGCCCGAGCCCGTCGAGGACGCGGCCGAGGATGCCGTCGGAGACGGCGATCGCCAGCGGCCGGCCAGTGGCGGTCACCAGCGAGTCCGGGCCGATGCCGGTCGCCTCGCCGAGCGGCATCAGCACCACCTCGTCGCCCCGGAAACCGACCACCTCGGCCTCCAGCGCCGACCCTTCGAACGTCACGATCTCGCCGACGCGCACGCCGGGAACGCTGGCCCGGACGACGAGGCCGGTCACCTCGGTCACCCGCCCCGACTCGCGGCGCGGCGCCGCGCTCTCGAGCCGCGCCAGCGCCTGGCCGAGGTCGAGGGCGCTGCCTGGACCCTCAGCCATGGCGGCCTCCGGCGGCGAGCGCCCGCTCGAGCGCGGCAAGTTGGGTCTCGAGCCGGGCGTCGACGCGCCCCTGCGGCGTCTCGATCACGCAGCCGTGGCGCCCCACGGTCTCGTCGGCGTGAAGCTCGATCGTCGCGGCTGGCGCCCGCGCCGCCAGCGCCGTCCGGCGCGCCTCGACGACGGCCAGATCGTCGGGGTGAACCCGGACGCGAACGGTGCCCGGACCGGGACGGCAAGCGGCCAGCGCCTCGCCGGCGATCTCGGCCAGTGTCTCGGGCCGGAGCGCCACCGCGCGCCCCACGATCTTCTCGGCCATCTTGGCCGCCAGCGCGATCGCCGAGGGCGCCGCCGCCTCGACCAGGCGCGCCGCCTCGCGGTGCGCGGCGGCCAGCGCCACCGCCGCCTCCGCCACACCGTCCGCTTGCCCCCGCTCGAACCCCTCCCGCCGCGCCCCCTCTCGGGCGGCTTCCGCCTCGGCCCGGACCGCGTCCGCCTCGGCGTGGGCGCGGGCGAGCAACGCCGCCGTTTCCTGGCGCGCGTCGAGCAGCACCTTGGGGACGACGTGGCCGAAGCTTTTGACGACGCGGCCCATGCGGCTTACTCCACGCTCTCCGCCAACGCATCGACCGAGAAGGCGCACAGGCGGCGTCCCAGCGCGGGCGGAAGCCGCTGCGCGACCGCCAGCACGGCGTCTTCCCCCTCGGGATCAACGCCACGGCCAACGCCCGCGCACCGAGATGTGCCGCCGAGATCGACCGGCTTTTCCCCGGCCACTCGCTCGACCAGCCGCCGCGCCGCGGTCCGCCTCTCGGCCGGCCCGGAGTCCGCCGCGGCGTCGAGCAACGCACGGGCGAGCCGTCCGTTGAGGTTCGCCGCGGCGCGCGCCACCACCGCCGCCGGGGCCCCCCGCAGCGAGACGCCGAGCGTCTCCGCCCCGCGCCGCTCGATCGCCTCTTCCAGCGCGGCGAACGACAGCGTCATCAGCGGCGCAGCCTGGGGTCCTCCCGGAGCGCCGAGCTCGGCCAGGGGGACCAGACCGGCGAAGACCCGCCGCCTGAGCTCGGCCACGGCCGCCGACGGCAGCCCGCCCCCGTCGTTCGGTTCCGCTTCCCCCCGCTCGCTCAGAATCTCCTCCGCGACGCGCCGGACCTCGGGCGGCAGGCCGCCCGTCACGGCGCCGATCACCACCGACGATTCGGGCGCGAGCCGCTCCCGCAGCCAGCCCGGATGGAGGCGCTCGATGCCGGCCGGACTGGGCGCTCGCACCAGCGAGATGAGCGCCGCCAGGCTGGAGGCACGCGCGGCGCGGTGGGCGCCGGAGAGCGCCTCGAGCGCCGCCCGGCCACGCTCGCCCGTCGGCCCCGAGAAGCGCGCCGCGTAAGCGGCGGGCGGCATGCGGGCGAGCAACGCCCCCAGGACCAGCCCCTTTTCCGCCAACGGGAGCGCCACCACCGCCGGATGCACAGCGGCATCATCGGTCGAGCGGCGGCCGGGTTGCAACCCCCGCCGGGCGGCCCGACTTGCGCCCGGGCCCCGGGCCGAGTACACCTTGCCGCCGCTATGTCAGCATCAGCACCGCCCGTTACAACCGAATCCGCCAGCAGTCCGCAAGAGAAGGCGGTGCGGCGCGACGTCCGCAACATCGCCATCATCGCCCACGTCGATCACGGCAAGACGACGCTCGTCGACGGATTCTTGCGC
>CAVRRT010000043.1:0-29154 GCA_963723305.1 uncultured Pseudomonadota bacterium | reverse complement strand
CTGCGTCGATCTGGCGCACGCCGGGGGCGTCGATCTGCTGCTGGCCGGCGACGGTGGTGACGAGATCTTCGGCGGCAACGCCCGCTACGCCAAGGACCGGGTGATGGAGGCTTGGTTCTCGCTGCCGGCCCCCCTGCGGGCGCTGGGGCGGAGCGTGGGGCGAGCCGCCGGCGACAGCAAGGTCCATTTCCTCAACCGGGTGGAAAACTTCTTCGAGCGCGCCTCCATCCCCAACCCGGACCGGTTCTACACCGACGACTCGTTCGCCTCCGATCACTACGACGAGCTGCTGCGGCCCGAGTTTCGGGCGGCGGTGGAGCGCGACGCCTCGCTCGATTTCATGCGCGGCGTCTACCACCTCGGCAAGAGCGGCGGGCCGCTGCATCGGATCATGCGGCTCGATCTGTTGATGGCCATCGCCCAGAACGATCTGCGCAAGGTCCACGGCGCGGCCAAGGCCGTCGGTGTGACGGTCCGCTTCCCCTACCTCGACCCCGCTCTCCTGGCCTACGTCCACCGCCTGCCCGAGCGGCAGAAGGTGCGCCGGCTCGAGAAGCGCTACCTCTTCAAGCGCGCCATGGCGGGCATCCTTCCCGAGCAGATCCTGCGCAAGAAGAAGCAGGGCTTCGGTCTTCCCATCTCCGTGTGGCTGCGCAGCGATCCCGCCTTTCAGGGGACCGTGCGCGAGACGTTGTTCGACGATCGTACGCGCACGCGCGGCTGGTGGGACCCTGCCTTCGTCGAGCGGCTGCTGGCCGAGCACGAACGCGGCAGCTGGGATCACGCCGACCCGATCTGGCGGCTCTACGTGCTCGAGAACTGGATGCGGAGATACGTCGATGGCCGTTGAGGGCGCCGTGGCGCCCGCGGCCCTGACGGCCGGCGCCCCGCCCGGCGCGGCGGCCGCCTTGACCCCCCGCCGGTTCCGCGTGCTCATGGTGTTGGAGAGCGACTTCCGCCCGCACGGTGGCGGCGGGGCGGAGTCGCAGCTCCGGACGTTGGCGCTCCATCTGCGGCGGATTGGGCAGCAGGTGACCGTGGTGACGCCCTTGCAGTCGCGTCTTCCGCAGGCCACCGCGGAGCGCTGCGACGGGATCCCGGTGGGCCGCGTCCGCTATCCGCACGTGCCGACCATCGGCGCGCTGATCATGTGCGCGCGTTTCACGGCCTTCCTTCTCCGTCACGGGCGCCGCTACGACGCCTGGCACGTGCACATCGGACACCACCTGGGCGCCATCACCTGCCTCGTCGGATCGCTCATCGGCAAGCCGGTGGTGGTGAAGATCTCCGGATGGTGGGAGCTCGAGCAAGGGATCATGGCCACCGGGCGCAAGGGCAGGATCCTCGACGTCGTCGCGCGCCGCTGGCTGAAGCGCGCCGGAACGGTGCAGGCCATCAGCACGCGCCTGGCCGCCGAGCTTTCCCGCCAGGGCTTCCCCCCCGACCGGATCCTGGTGCTCCCCAACGCCGTCGACACTGCCCGCTTCCGCACGCGCCGGACCCCGCGCGCGCCGGGCGCCCCCTTCACCGCGGTCTTCGTGGGGCGCCTGGTTCCGGAGAAGGGGCTGGTCACGCTGCTCGACGCCTGGGCGCAGGCCTTCACGGTGCGTTCGAGGGCGCGCTTGCGGCTGGTCGGCGGCGGGCCGGAGGGGCCTTCTCTGCAGGCGCAGGCGGAGCGACTCGGCATCGCCGGCGAGGTCGAGTTCCTGGGGCCGCGCGATTGCGTCGAGGATGTCTTGGCCGAGGCCGACGTCGGCGTCCTTCCGTCACGCATCGAGGGGCTCTCGAACACGCTCCTCGAGTTCATGGCCAGCGGCCTGCCTCCCCTGGCCACGCGCGTGAGCGGCAGCGAGGACTTCGTCGTCCCTGGGCGCAACGGCTGGCTGTTCCCGGTCGCCGACGTGGCGGCGCTGGCGGCGGCGCTGCGGGAGGCGGCGGAGGCGACACCCGAAAGGCTGGAGGCCATGGGTCAGCACGCTCGAGCCGACGTCGAGTCCACCGCCTCGCTCGACGCGGTGGTGGGGCGCTTGCTGGCCCTCTACGGCGGCGCCCATCCGCGCGATCTTCGGAAGGCCGGCTGACCCGTGTGCGGGATCGTCGGGGTGGTCGCCGCGCCGGGTGGCGTGCTCCCGGACGAGTCGGTCGCGCGCGCGATGAACGCCGCCATCACCCACCGCGGCCCCGACGACGAGGGGCTCTACCGCGACGAGCAGGCGATGATCGGCATGCGCCGGCTCTCCATCATCGATCTCGCGGGGGGACATCAGCCCGTCCACAACGAGGATGGCTCGGTGCAGGCCGTCTTCAACGGCGAGATCTACAACTTTCGCGAGCTGCGCGCCGAGCTGGAGTCACGCGGCCACCGCTTCTACACCCGCTCCGACAGCGAGGTGATCGTCCACGGGTACGAGGAGTGGGGCGACGACTGCTTCGCGCGGCTCAACGGAATGTTCGGGATCGCGCTGTGGGACAGGCGCACCCGCGCCTTGGTCCTGGCCCGCGACCGCTTCGGCGAAAAGCCGCTCTTTTACAGCGAGCAAGCGCAATCGCCGGGCGCCGCGAACGGGCGTTTGCTCTTCGCCAGCGAGCTCAAGTCGCTCCTGGCGGTCCCCGGGTTTCGTCCCCCGGTGGCGCCCGAGGCGGTGCGCGGCTACGTCTGTTTCGGTTACGTCCCCACGCCGGGCACCATCTTCAGCGGCGTCAGCAAGCTGCCGCCGGGGCACACGCTCCGTTTCGTCGACGGGCGGATCGACATCCGGCGCTACTACACGCTCGAGCTCGAGCCCAAGCACGAGCTCACGGAGCGGGACGCCGAGGAGGAGCTGGCCGCCCATCTGGATCGGGCCGTCGAAAGTCGACTGGTGGCGGACGTCCCGTTCGGCGCATTTTTGAGCGGTGGCCTCGACTCCAGCGTCGTGGTGGCGCTCATGTCGCGCCACCTGAAGGAACCGGTACGGACCTTTTCGATCGGCTTCCGGGAGGCCGCCTTCAACGAGCTGTCGGACGCGCGCCGCGTGGCGCGACACCTGGGGACCGAACACCACGAGTTGGTGGTCGAGCCCGACGCGGTCGATCTCATGCACCGGCTGGTCTGGTTTCTCGACGAGCCGTTCGCTGACTCCTCCGCGGTGCCGACCTACCTGGTGGCGAAGCTGGCGCGCGAGCACGTCAAGATGGTGCTCACCGGAGACGGCGGGGACGAGGCCTTCGCCGGCTACGACCGCTACCTCCGGTTCCTGACGCTCGAGCGCGCGGGCGCGCTCAAGCCGGTCGCGGCGGGCGCCGCGGCGATGGCCGGACGTCTGTTGCCAGGCCCCTACGGCTACCGCTTGGGCCGCATCGCCGAACGCTTGCGGCTGCCGTTTCCGGAGAGCTACCTCAGCAGCGTGGCGCTGACCCGCGCCGACGTGGCCGATCAGATCCTCGGCGACGCGGTCCGTGCCCCCGGCGCGGACCATTACGGTGGATTGGCGACCGGAGCGCGCGATGAACGCCGGCTGCTCGATCCCCTCGATCGCGCGGTGGCCATCGATTTCTCGAGCTACCTTCCGGACGATATCCTGGTGAAGCTCGATCGGATGGCGATGGCCAGCTCGCTCGAGGGACGGGCACCTTTTCTCGATCACCGGCTGGTCGACTTCGCGGTCCGACTGCCGCAGCGGATGAGGATCCGGAACGGGCGCGGCAAGCACATCCTCCGGCGTGTCGCCGCCCGCTGGCTCCCGCCCGAGGTATTGAACAAGCCCAAGCAGGGGTTCGCCATTCCGCTCGGCCAGTGGTTCCAGGGGCCGCTGGCCGGATTGGCCGGGGACCTGTTTTCAAGCCAGGCCTTCCGCGAGCGGGGGATGCTGCGCCCGGCGGCCGCGCAGAGGTATCTCCAGGCCCACCTGCGCGGCGAAGCGGACCACGGCGAGGTTCTTTGGTTGATGGTTGCGCTGGAGCTCTGGGCTCGCCGCTATCTGGACGAGCGCCCGAGCTTGAGCGGTTCGTTACAGTGAAGAAGGCAATTCGTTTGCCGTAAAGGAACCGTAAGCAGGCGTAGTAACATGCCGCCCATGTCGCGAGCTGGGTTGGTCCTTTTCGTCGCTGTGCTTACGCTGGCCGCCGCGTGTGGTGAATCCAAGAACCAGTCGGGCACTGGCGGTTCCGGTTCCGGGAGCGGGACCGGAACGGGCGGCGCGACCGGCACCGGCGGCGCGGGCGCCGTCGGCGGGATGACCACCGTCGGAGGGGGAGGCGGCCACTACACCAACACGAACGTCGACCTCTGCGCCGGCATGATCGAAGATCTGGATGCTCACCCGATGACGGCCGTGACCAAGCCCGCTCTCGGCGCCACGTTCACCGATCCGCAGTTCGGAACGACGATGAGACGCATCAGCGCGGTCTCCGGCTCGGGCGCCAACGCCGCCATCGTGCCGATGTACACCACCATGTCAGCCTGGAACGCCGACGAGTCGCGGATGATTCTGCTCGATATCTCCAAAGGGAATCAGATGCTCTACGACGGCAAGACGTATCAGCCGATTCAGGCTCTGGACATCAACTCCGCGGACGTGGAGCAGGTCTACTGGGACACATCGGATCCCGACCTCTTCTATTACACCGACAATCTGGAGTTCATCCGCTACCACGTCAGCACTGGCATGAAGGAGATGGTCCACGACTTCACCAGCCTCTGTGGTTCGAACTTCTTGACCAACGGCGACGATCCCATGTTCACCTCGTGGGACTCGCACCGGCTCGGCCTCACCTGCGGGACGAAGATGTTCATCTACGACTGGTCGACGGACACCGTGCTCGGGCCGATCGCGGTGAGCGGAACGCCACCGGCCCAGGTGGCGCCGAGCGGCACCCTCGCCTACCTGGAGGCCGGCACCGGCGAGGTGTTCGACCAGAACCTCAACCTGCTGCGCTCGCTCACCCTGCAGGCGCCCGATTCCCACGCTTCGTTGGGCCAGCTCGCCAACGGCCACGACACCTGGAACGGCGCCGTTTACGACGACGGCAACGACGACGCCCAGAGTAACGTCGGGATTCTGGTGACCTGGGATCTGACGAACGGAACGGGGGGCGCCGTCATCGGGCCCAAGACCGGCTATCCCTACCCACCCGACGGGCACATCTCGGCGATGGCCTATCGCCAGCCGGGCTGGGTCTTCGTCTCGACCTTCTTCGTGGACGGGTTCGACGGAACCGGAACCCCGCCCACGCCCGGGCTGCTCGACCTCGAGAATCTCATCGCCAACACCAACACCGGCACCGTCTGCCGCGTCGGCAGGCACCGAACCTGGGGCAAGGCGAACCAGGTCCTCGGCTATTGGGCCGAAGCGCACACGGTTCCCAGCCCGACCGGGACGCGCGCCCTGTTCGGCAGCGACTGGGGCGGCGGGACCAGCGTGGACAGCTACGTCCTCGAGCTCCCCAGCTACACGCCCTAGTCAGAGATTCGAGATGCTCAACGTCGCCTGCCCGGTCGCGCCGCCGCTGGCGGCGATGAACCACGCGCGGACGGTCTGGCTGTTGAACGGCGTGAAGTCGTAGCTCGCGCCGACGCCGTTCAACATGATGAAGCGATGGTCGTTGGCCGGCGTCTCGTCGGGAATGCGGACCAGCACGTAGTCGTCCTCCGACCCGGGCTCGGCGGAGAGCGTGCTCGAGACGAGCGTGATCCGGTGGGGCTGACCCGAGACGACCTGCTGGACGGGCGTCGACATGCATCCGGTCTGCCAGGGGATCACGTTGGCCACCGCGTCGACCGTCACGCTTGCGTCACCCGGCTCGAGCGTCACGGTCGCCTGCCCGCTGTTCGCGGCGGTATCCGAGTCGATGAACATCACCCCCACGCTCCCCATGAGCGGCAGACTGAAGGCCGCGCTGGCGCCGATTCCGTTGAGCATGAAGAACCGATCGGCCGATTGCGGATCGCCGATCGGCAGCGGGAGGTTGACGATCACGTAGTTGTCCACGGAGGGGGTCGGCATGTTTGGATCGGTGCCCGAGACGCCCCCCTTCGACAGCGTGCTGGCGGCCAGATCGATCGTGTAGCTGCCGGCCGGGACGGCGGCGAAGAGCGCCGGGGTCACGCCGCAAGCGTCGAGCGCGATGAAGTTCATGGTGGCATCGACGATGAAGGTCACGGGCGGCACCGCTGCGTCCCCGTCGACCGATCCGTCCATCGCGGCCGTGGCGCTGTCCGGCGCGGCGTCGTGCGTGACCGTCGCGTCGCGGGCGGCGTCCGGTAGGCCCGACCCGGCGTCGCTTCGCGGCTTGGCGTCGGACGATCCTGCCGCATCGGTGGCCGACTCACCCGAATCCGCGGCGCCGCCGTGTCCGCCGGCCGCAGCTTCGTCGCGGTGGGCGTCGAGGCGATCGCTCTTGCCCGAGCCGTCGCGGGGCCCGCCGTCGCTGGCCGCACCCTGTCCGCCGCTACATCCCGCCGCACCGACCAACAGAGCCAAGACGGCCGTTCGCGATCGTGTGAGGAAGGTGGGCATCGTCCAGCACATGTTAATCCGTCGGAAAGGGTTGTGCGCGCGGCAAATTGCGTCGGCCTCTCCGGGGCGATGAACGCCGGCGCCGACAGGTGCGATTTCCTCCTCCCCCGCGCGGCATTCCACTACCATCGACGCCGATGGTTGACATGGACGCCGCAGGAAAGCCGTCGATCGAGGCGAGGGTCAGTCGTCTGATCACCGAGTACGCGCAAACGCCGCCCACAGGTGCCTCTGCGACCGCTCTCGACCACCGCCTGTCGCTTCGCGGCGATCTGGCGATCGACTCCCTGGCTCTGGTCTCCCTGACCATTCGGCTGGGCGAGGAATTCAACGTCGACATCGTCGAGAGCGGGCTCGAGTTTGGTCAGCTTCAAACGGTCGGCGACCTCCTGGCCATCGCCAAGAAGCTCGATCAACGTTGACTCGAGCAACGTCGATCCGGGAGCCTGAAGCGCCACCGCCCGCGGTTGAAGTCGAGCCGAAGACGTAGTATCCGTACATTCGGGTAGATTCGTTCACGCGACGGGACCATGCGACGGGACACAGATAGACGGCCCCTCCGCCCACGTGCCCTCATGGACGCGGTGAAAAGTCGAAAGAGAGCCGGATGACCGCGCTGACGCTGGAAAAGGAGGCCCTGTATTTCGGGGCTCCACAAAGGCCGCTGTTTGGGTTCTATCATCCGCCTGCGGGCGCGCAGAGGCGCTCGGTCGCGGTGTTGTTATGCAACCCCATCGGCGACGATCTGATGCGGGCGCACCGCCCGTTTCGTCACCTCGCCGAGTCTCTTGCGTCGGCGGGTTTCCCGGTCCTGCGCTTCGACTTCGACGGATCGGGCGACTCAGCCGGCGATGAGCGCGATCCCCATCGCGTGGCGACCTGGCGCGCGGACGTCGTGCGGGCCGGGGAAGAGCTGCGCGCCCGGAGCGGCACCGACCGGCTGGCGCTCGTCGGGCTGAAGCTGGGGGCCACCTTCGCCATGTTGGGAGCGGAGGACCTGGGTGGCGTCGATGCGCTGATCCTCTGGGGCGCCTATGTCAACGGCTCGGCGTACGTCAGTGAGACCACGCGAGCTCACAAGATGCACCTCATGCTGCAGCCGGCGTTCTTCGCGGGTGGATCGCCCTCCCCGGACGGCCAAGAGGCGCTCGGGTACCTGCTCACCAGCAAGACCATCGAGGAGCTGGGCGCCGTCGATCTGCTTTCGACCTCTCGCTCGCCCGCCAAGCGCACCTTGGTGATCGACGCAGCGAACGTCGAGACCAAGGACAGCGCGCTCACCACGCACCTCACGAAGCTGGGCAGCGTGGTCACTTACCGGCACATGCCTGGCAATCGGTTCCTGATCACCTCGCCCCATCAGTCGGAGATTCCGTCGACCGTCATTGCGACGATCACCGGCTGGCTGGCCGAGGGGGCGCCGTTCGTCGGAGAGGCGGCACCAGGCGGCGCGGCGACTCCGCCCGCGACGGCGACGGCGACGGCAACGGCGACGGCGATCTCCGAGGGCTTCCGCGAGCAGGCCGTGCTCTTCGGCGCGCGCCGGAGGCTGTTCGGCATTCTGGCAACGCCTCCGCCGGAGACTGCCCGCCCCGATCTGCCGGCCATCATCATGCTCAACGCGGGGACCGTGCACCGCGTCGGATCTCATCGCCTCTACGTTCCGATGGCGCGGCGCTGGGCGAAGCTCGGGTTCCACGTCCTGCGCGTCGATCTGTCGGGGATCGGGGACAGCCCGGTTCCCGAAGGGTGCACCGAGAATCTCACCTACCCGCGCGACGGGCTCGACGACGTCCGCGCCGCGATGGACTTCCTCACGGAGACGACGAAGATCGGGAAGTTCGTGGTTACCGGACTCTGTTCGGGCGGGGACCTGGCGTTTCAACTCGGCTTCAAGGAGCCGCGCGTGGCGAGCGCCATCATGATCAACCCTCGCACCTTCTTGGTGAACGACCTCAACATGGTCGACTCTTACGAGCAGGCCCGGTGGTATCAGCAGTCGGTGACCCAGTCCGACAAGTGGAGGAAGCTGATCCGCGGCGACGTCAACATCACGCGCGCGCTTCGGTTGGCCGCCCCCAAGGTTCGGGACCTGGTGGTGCGGCGCGCGCGGCGGGCCGTCACGACGATCATGGAGGCCGTGCGGCCGAATGACCCCACCGTCGAGCAGCGTCGCGAAACGGACGTTCCCTACTGCCTTCGCACGATGGCAGGACGCGGCGTCGACACTTACCTCTTCGTCTCCGAGCACGATCCGGGCGTCGACTACGTCGACGCGAACTACGGCCCCGCCATGAGCGCCCTGGCGTCGATCCCCAATTTCCGCCGCACCGACGTCAAAGGAACCGACCACACGTTCACCGCGCGCTGGGCCCAGGAGCAGGTCGGAGCGATGATCACCGAGCACCTGACGCAACGATTCCTGGCCGCCCGGGCCGCCTGATGCCCTTCCGCGCACAGGCCGCGCTGGCCAAGGCGGCGCCTCTCGAGCCGTTCTCGTACGAGCCGCGAGATCTGGCGGCGACCGACGTCGAGATCGCGATCTCGCACTGCGGCCTCTGCCACAGCGACATCCACCTCATCGACGATGGCTGGGGGCGCAGCGTCTACCCGCTCGTCCCCGGACATGAGATCGTGGGGACGGTCGCCGCGCTCGGATCGGCCGTCGGTCACCTCACGCTCGGGCAACGGGTCGGCGTCGGTTGGCAGCGCAGCGCCTGCCTCGAGTGCGACCTCTGTCTGGGCGGCGAAGAGAACCTCTGTCGCCAGCAGCAAGCCACCTGCATGGGCCATCACGGCGGCGTGGCGGACCGGATTCGCCTCGACAGCCGCTTCGCGTTTTCTTTGCCCGAGGGGATGGACAGCGCGGTGGCCGCGCCGCTCCTCTGTGGTGGTGTGACCGTCTTTGCGCCGATGCGCCGCTATGGGATCGACGCCACCAGCAGCGTGGCGGTGATCGGGATCGGCGGGCTCGGGCACATGGCCTTGCTCATGCTGCGGGCCCTCGGCTGCGAGACCACCGCCTTTTCGACCTCGCCCGCGAAGAGAGACGAAGCCCTGGCGATGGGGGCCCACGAATTCGCCTGCTCGACCGATCCCAAGGACATTCGCAAGCACTTCGGGCGTTTCGATCTGGTGCTCTCGACCGTCCACGCGCGGCTCGACTGGACGACCTATCTGCAAACGCTGCGCGCCAACGGAACGCTCTGCTTGCTGGGAATGCCGCCGGGGATCATTCAGTTTCCGCCGGCGCTCCTGGTCACCGGCCAGCGGTCGATCACGGGCAGCGACATCGGCGGGCGAAAGGTCATCCGCGAGATGCTGGCCTTTGCCTCGCGGCACGGCGTCGCGCCGCAGGTCCAGCGGATGCCGATGGCCGAGGCCAACGCCGCGCTCACGCGCCTCCGCCAGAACCAGGTCCGGTACCGCCTGGTACTCGAAAACTAGCCGCGCCGCTCCCCCGGTGGTGAGCGCGCCGCGACTCGCGTAGGATTGCTCCCTTGTCTTCCGGGAGCCTGAAAATGGACGTTCAACTCTTCGACAGCACCCTGCGCGACGGCACGCAGAGCGAGGGTCTCTCGCTCTCCGTGGAGGACAAGCTCGAGATCGCGCGGCTGCTCGACGGCTTCGGCATTCACTACATCGAGGGGGGCTATCCCGGCTCGAACCCCAAGGACGTCGAGTTCTTCCAGCGCGCCAAGGCAGTCACCTTCCGCCACGCCAAGCTGACCGCCTTCGGGATGACCCGTAAGCCCGGCGGGAACGCCGCCAGCGATCCGATCCTGCAAGCGATGGTGGCCGCCCAGACGCCCGCCGTCGCCGTCGTCGGCAAGACCTGGACGCTGCACGTCACCAAGATCGTCGGCACCACGCTGGAGGAGAACCTGGCGATGGTCTCGGACAGCGTCGCCTTCCTGAAGCAGCAGGGGCGCGAGGTGGTCTTCGACTGCGAGCACTTCTTCGACGGCTTCCGCGCCGACCGAGAGTACGCCCTGGCCGTGGTCAAGGCCGCCGCGGCCGCCGGTGCCGACTGGATCGCCATGTGCGACACCAACGGCGGCAGCTTGCCCGGGACGATCACCGAGGTGGTCGGCGCCGTCCGCCAGACGGTCGCCACGCCGCTCGGCATCCACACCCACAACGACAGCGACGTGGCGGTGGCCAACGCCTTTGCCGGGATCGAGGCCGGCTGCACGCAGGTGCAGGGGACGATCAACGGGTGGGGCGAGCGGTGCGGAAACGCCAATCTGATCTCGGTCATCGCCGGCCTGCAACTGAAGATGGGCCGGCGCTGCGTGCCGGACGAGAATCTGGCCCGGCTCAGCGAGCTGTCGCGCGCGGTCAGCGAGATCGCCAACATCCGCCCGCGCGCCCACGCGCCGTACGTCGGCCACTCGGCCTTCGCCCACAAGGGAGGGATGCACGTGGCCGCGGTGGAGAAGATCCCGGCCAGCTATGAGCACATCGTGCCCGAGCGGGTGGGGAATCGCCGCCACATCGTGGTCTCGGAGCTCTCGGGACGCGGCAACGTCCGCATGCGCGCCGGCGAGCTGGGGATCGACGTGCAGGGGAACGAGAAGCGCGTCCTCGACCACATCAAGGAGCTGGAGAGCCAGGGCTATCAGTTCGAGGCCGCCGAAGGATCGTTCGAGCTGCTCGGGCGGCGCAGCCAACCGGGCTACGCGCCGCCATTCGAGGTCCTGGACGTGGTCGTCATCTCCGAGCGCCGGCGCGGCAACTCGATGTTCGCCGAGGCGACCGTCAAGCTGAAGATCGGCGCCGAGATCGTCCACGAGGTCGCCGAGGGATCGGGGCCGGTGCACGCGCTCGACGGGGCGTTTCACAAGGCGCTGAACCCCCACTTTCCGCTGGTGCGCGACGTCCGCCTGGCGGACTACAAGGTCCGCATTCTCGATCCTGACGCGGCGACCAGCGCCAAGACCCGCGTCCTCATCGAAGCGGCCCGCGGCGAGGAGCGCTGGAGCACCATCGGCGTGTCGCAGAACATCATCGAAGCCAGCGCCACGGCACTCGCCGACGCGCTGGAGCTGCCGCTGGCCCGCCAGCTCGCCACGCGCATCCCCGCCAGCGCCGCCGGCTAAGAGAGGCCAAGATCAGGGGACTAAAGGCTGGGGACCGGACGGCCAGACACGGCCAGACGTGCCTCCACAGCCCGCGGCCGGCCAGGCGACAATTCGGCGGCGCCGGCGGGGCCGATAGCGCCGCCGGCCGAAATGGGGTCGGGGAAGAAATTATCCCCCGGGCGTTTGTCGATTGGTTATCATTATCCTCGACGAGGGAGGGCTGCCATGGACACCAACAGGGATCCGAAGACCGAGACCAAAGAGACCGTGATCCCGAGCGACGGCGCGCCTGCGCCGGCCGCGGGTGAAGAGGTCAGCGAGTTCAAGATCGAGATCCGCAAGCTGGAAGTTCCCGTCCGGCCGCGCGGCGTCCTGGCCGAGTAGCTGCGTACGGGCTGGCGTTGCGTCAGCCGGCGCGCTCGATCCGAAGCGCGCCCCGACAATCGCGATAGGGAGCAAAGGCGGCGTGCAACTTGCGCCGCTGAATCTTGCCGGTGTGCGTGCGGGGGATGGGCGCCGCTCCGTGAAGGACGATCTTGGGCCTCGCGTCGAGCGGCATCTCGCCGACCACCTTGGTGAGGCGCGCCCGCAGCTCGTCGTCGATCTCCTCGCTCTCGAGGTAGAGGCCGATCTCCTCGCCGTGGAGATCGTGCGGAAATCCGAGCGCGACCAGCCTCCCTTCGATCTCGGGCAGGTCGGTCAGGATGCGCCGCTCGATCGCCAGCGGGCTGAACTTGTCACCATCGCGGATGATGGTCTCCTTGATGCGGCCGGTGATGAAAAAGGTCGGCCCTGCGGCGGTGGGGCGGAAGAAACCCTCATCGCCGGTGCGCAGCCAGCCGTCCTGTTCGTCCTGCCCACGCTGCCCATGCTGGCCGAGAACGGCCGCCGTGGCGGCATCGTCGCGGAAGTAGGTCAGCATCGTGCTGTGGCCGCGGACGCACAGCTCGCCGCGCTCACCGGCCGGCAGCGTTGCCCCGTCGGGGCCGACCACCTTCACTTCCGTGCCCGGCAGCGGGCTGCCGATGGAGGTCAGCTCTTCGCCGTAGAGCAGCCGCCGCCGCTCTTCCTCGGCCAGATCGGTGGGAAGGCAGCAGGCGAAGTTGGTGTACTCGGAGAGACCCCAGCCCTGAATCAGGCGCAGCTTGGTCTTCTCCTCGAAGGCGCGCGCCAGGCTCGCCGTCAGCGGCGCCGAGGAGACGAGCACCGCGCGCAACGCCGGGATCTTCTCGGCGCGGACGCCCATCTGGAGGAGCGGCTGCAACAACGTCGGGACGACGCTGGTCAGCGTGACCGTCTCGACGCGCAAGATCTCGCCCCAGGCGAAGGGGTCGAAGCGCTCGACGAAGACGAGGTGCCCACCGGTCGTCAGCGTGGTCATCAGACCGAACCCCAGCGCGTGCGCGTGGTAGAGCGGCAGCACCGCCAGCTGCGTCTCGCCGTCGAACTTGAAATTGACCGCCATGCTCCAGGCGTTGGCGAGTAGGTTCCCCTGACCGAGCGCCACCCCTTTCGGGTTGCCGGTCGTCCCCGAGGTGTAGAGCACGATCGCCATCTGCTTCGCCAGGGGGACCGGCTCGGGGGGCATCTCGGCCGGCACATCTGCGGCTCCATCGGGCGGCGGCGTCTCGTCCTCGAAGGCGCAGACGACGGCGGGGCGTCGGACCAGCCGCGCCAGCAGATCCCGGGCACCGAAGATGAGGCGTGCCTCCGAATGCGCGAGGATGTAGTCCCAGTCCTCGGGTGAGGTGGTCGGGTTGAGCGGGACGACGGCGGCACCGAGCTGCATCACGGCCAGAAAGAGCGCCGGCACCTCCAGTCGATTGGGCGCCAGCACCGCGACGCAATCGCCGCGCCGCACGCCGAGCTCGTCGTGGAGACGCCGCCTGAACCGATCGACTGCGCCCAGCAGCTGGCCGTAGCTCCAGGCACCGGCGCGCGTCCGGCCTTTGTAAAAGGTGAGCGCGGGCCGATCCGGAGGGAGGCGATGCAGACCGGCCAGCAGGCCCGGCACGTCTTCATAGCGGGCGATCATCGGGCCAGCATCCGGGCGATCATCGGGCCAGCATCCGGGCGATCATCGGGGCAATCATCGGGAGGTGGAGAACGAGTAGGCGTAGCAGGCCTGGATCCGGTCGGAGAGGATGCTCAGGTCTTCCATCGAATTCCTCCAGTCGATGTCGGGCGCGGCTTCCTCCAGCGTCGTGACGCCGAAGTAGAGCGGCCGGAACCCCATCTTGACGTAGGCCTTGGCGTAGTCGGCCGCGACCGCCATCTCGTCGTCGAAGACGGCGTCACGGTGGCCGAGGCCCGGATAGTTCGACTTGGCGAACGAACCGACCTTGCCAGCGTCGTTCCAGTGCAGCGCGACGCAGTGGCCGCACTCCTCGCCCGAGACGGGATCGATGCGGTGGATGGCGAGCAGCCGTCGCTTGACGTCACTGAACAGCAGCTCGAGCAGACCGTAGGCCAGGATGGCGGAGTCGATGCAGGTGATCTTCGGCGCGTGCAGCGAGGCGCGCACCGACTGTACCCGGTAGGAGGAGCGCCAGTCCTCCATGTAGCCGATGCCGTCGAGCACGCGCCGCAGCTCCTCCGGCGATTCGAACGGACCGCCGCCCAGCTCCCGAATACGCCGGAACTCGGCCTCTCCGTAGCTAAGCGGTCCGTCGGACAAGCCCGCGGCCTACTCGGAAAGCAGGTCGGACGGCGCGCGCGGGATGGCGGGGAAGCGGGCGTAGAAGGTGTCAATTCCGTCCATGAACAGGTAGAGGTGCTCGGCCATCGAGCGGACGATGTTGAGCGCGTCGTCCACCTCCCGGCGCGACAATGGCGGAATGCTCTGGCACATCTCCAGGAAGACGTTCTCGTGCCCCAGCTTCTGGTCGGCGTTGGTGTGCGCGATGAAGGAGTCGATCACCTTGTCGGTGTAGGGGTAGTGCTTGCGCATCGCCACGTAGAAGTCGTCGATCGAGCTCGAGTCACTCTCGTCGCCGGTGTTCTCCGTCATCTGGAGAAGCTCGTTCCCGGCGTAGTAACCGAACGAGTTGCGACCGGCCGACTCGGAGAGGAAGTTCACCAGCGCCCGCGTGCTGGGCAGCGGCTGCGCGCGGAGGATGAGGTCATTGGGGAACAGGCTCTGCAGGCCCTTCCGATAGATGTCGCCGTGGTTGTACTCCTCGATGAAGTGCCGCGCGAGGTGCGGCATCATCTCCGGTGTCGCGTTGGCGGCCGCGATGGCCATGTGCTCGAACGCCCCCTCGATGTAGTGGTACTTCTCGAAGGCGAACCCCAGCACCTGCGCGCGCGACGCCTTGCCGGTGACGACCTTCTCCCAGAAGGGGTGGTCGTAGATCGGCTGCAGCCAGTGGGTCACGTACTTGCGGTGCAGCTCGTAGAACCGCTCGCCGCTCATCCACTCGCTGTCGTCATCCTTGAAGGCAATCACGCCGGTCTGACCGAGCTGCTGCGAGAGCGTCTGGACCCGCTTGGGCGACTCCGCGATCCGCTCGGCGATGCCGCCAACGCTGTTCTTTCCGTCGAGATAGGGGAGCATCTTGTCGAGGAGGGCCGCGGCGGCGCCTTCCAGCATCACCTCCTGGCCCATGTATTCGATGGCCAGCTTGTCGCTATCGCGTCGCACGACCTTGGCCGTGCGCTTCAAAACGGGAGTTTGCATGTGATCCCTCTCGCCAGTCCTAGTCGAGCACTCTGCTGAACTTCGGACGTGGCATCAGGTTCGACTCGACGCCGTAGTACTTTTCGATGCTGTCGGTCCAGAGCCAGATGTGCTCGACCAGCTGATGACCGTATTCGAGGATGCGCCCCGCGCGGGCCGCCGGGATCGACTTGACGGTGCTGAGGATGTCGAGGAACAGGTCGGAGTGTTGGTACTGCACGTCGAGATCGAGGTGGGCGTAGATCGGCGCGATCGACTCGGGCGGCAGCTTGTAGAGCTCGGCGCACTTCTCGTAGTACGGGTTGTAGGCGCCGCGGTTCACGGTCGTCCCTTCCAGCACCGCCGAGCAGATCGAGTAGGCCAAGATGTCCTCGCGCGCCGCCTGGCGCATGAAGTTCGACAGCGCGAGCGACATCGGCAGCGGCACGGAGTCGACCACCGCTTGATCGGAGAACCCCAGCGCCTTGAGCGCCTTCAGGAAGTAGTGGTAATGGTTCCACTCCTCCGCGTAGTGCTTGGCGCGCATGTTCTTGATCGCCTTCTCGCGGGCATGCGCGCAGGAGAGCGGCATGTGACGGTTGGCGTTGCGCGTGTAGTGGTAGAGCTCGATCAGCCACCCGGAGTACATCCGGCGCGAGCCGTTGCCGCTGGTCATCCGCTCCCAGAACGGGTGCGAGAACGCTTCGTCGAGCCAGCTCGGCAAGACCTTGTTGAAGAGCGTGTGCAGCTCGACGCCACTCAGCGTCTCCGGCACGGAGTCGAGGCGGTAGACCAGCCCCGCGCCCTCCAGCGCCTTCAGCAGTCGGCCCAGCCGCGCTTCGTCCATCCCGAGCTCGACGGCGACGTCCTTCTCCGACTTGACGCCCGGCACGCGCTCGGCGACCTTCTCGAAGAGATCGAACTCGCGCTGGCCCAGCTGGACTTCGCGATCGCTCAATCGAACCGAGACACCCTCTCCACCTTTCGACGTCGTGTCATAGACGCGCCGAACCCCGAACTCCTGACCCATGGATGCCATAATCTCACATTAGCAGGGAGGTATTTGCGGTCAATAGCGTCGGGGTCACAAACCGGACGAGTGGCGCGCGAGTCGGCGTTCCAGGCCAAGCTTCACCGCCGGCCACTCGTCCGCGATGATGCTGTAGTAGACGGTGTCCCGGATCCTCCCGCTGGCGGTGATCATGTGACGCCGCAGAGTTCCCTCTTCCCGGGCCCCGAGTCGGCCGATGGCCGCGCGGGACCGTTCGTTCAGCGCGTCCGTCTTGAGCTCGACGCGAATGCAGCCGAGAATTTCGAACGCGTGCTGCAAGAGCAGGTACTTCGCCTCGGTGTTGGCCGCGGTGCGCTGCCAGGGTCGCACAATCCAGGTCCAGCCGATCTCGAGGCGGCGGTGGGCCGGCTCGATGGCGCCGTACCGGGTGCTGCCGATCGCCGCGCCGGTCGCCCTGTCGACGATGACGAAAGGAAGCGCGCGTCCCGCCAGCTGCTCGCCGAGCGCCAACGCGACGTAGGCCGTCATGTCGACGGCGGTGCGCAACGGCGCGGGGCTCCACCGCCAGAGCTCATCGTCGAGGCCCACCGCCGAGAGCGCCGCCTGGTGCGCCTCGGTGAGCGGCTCCAGCCGAACCTGCGCCCCCTCGAGCGTCAGCGGTGTCACCTTCATCTCTTTCATGCGAGCCTCGCTTCCAGCAGCCATCGGCCACACTTCCGCCACACCTCCGGCACACTTCGCAACAGATTTTGAGCGCATGAAATCCACCGTCACCTCTCTCGGTCATGCGGGGCTGGACATCCGTCTCGGTTCCGCCCGCGTCGTCTGCAATCCCTGGCTCTCCACCCGCGGTGCCTACCTCGGCGGCTGGCACCAGTTTCCCGGCAACGATCACCTGGCGGCGCAAGATCTTCACGACGCGCCCACGATCTTCCTGGGCAGCCCCCGCCCGGACCATTTCGACGTCGAGACGCTGCGCGGATTCCCCAAGACCCCGCGGGTGATCCTTCCCAAGTTGCCGTCGCCGGCGCTGGCCGAGCAGGTGCGCGCGCTCGGGTTCAGCGACGTCGTCGAGCTCGGCGACGGAGAGGCGGTCGACCTCGGCGATGGCGCGCGGCTCTCGCTGATCGCCTCGCCGGTGAAGCACCTCCAAGGAACCACCCTGGTGGTCGAGCGCGCCGGTGAGGTCGTCGTCGCCCAGAACGACTGCCTCCTCGACGAGGCGGCGCTCGGGCGGATCGCGGCGCTCAGGCCGGCGCTGCACTTCCTTCAGTTCTCGGGCGCCTCCTACTCCCCCGCCGTCTACGACCTGCCACCCGATCGAATGAAGGAAGAGGTCGCGCGGGAGGTGGCCGCCCGCTGGCGGCGCTTTTTCGAGGCCGCGACGCGCGCGGGGGCGCGCCACGTCGTCCCCTCCGGGGGCCCCTGCTTCGTGGACGAGAGCGGGTTCGAGCTCGCCTTCGGCGGCAGTCTCCTGTTCGACGCCGACGAGCTGCTGGCAGGCGCCGGGCGCGAGGCGCCCCTTCTGCGCGAGCGGCTGCGCTTCCTCTATCCGGGCGACGTCGCCGCCGCCGACGACGGTGGAGACTGGAGCTTCGCCACCCGTCGCCCCTACGACGACGGGCGCGGATATCTCGAGAGCTACCGGCGTGCGCGCGCGCCGCTACGTGCGGCGCAGCTCACCGAGCTGCGCGCCCAGGCCGCGCCGGTCGACGGCAAAGACTTTCGTTCCTACCTGCGCGATTTCTTCCAGTTCGAGGACATGACGGCGGAGCTGAAGATGATCGTCCAGTTCCATCCCACCGACGGCCCGTCGGTCTGGATCGACTTCCGCAACAAGCCTTACCGCTATCTGGCCGAGTGCGCCGATCCCGCCGACTACGTGCTGACGGTGGAGAGCGCCTGGGTCAGCCTGGTCCTGCAGGGGAAGCTGACCTGGCACGAGCTCCTGATGGGCCGCCAGATGACGATCGCGCGCGATCCCGATCGCCAGGCGCCCAAGCTGATGCAGCACCTCGACTACCGTCACGACGAGGCGCTGTTCGATCTCGTTCGCCTCATCGATCCCGCGCTCATCACCGTGCAGGACGAAAAGATGGAGTACGTCTGCCAGCGCTTCTGTCCGCACCGTGGGCGAGACCTCGAGTACGCCGTCGTCGAGCGGGGCGTGCTCACCTGCACCGCGCACGGCTGGCGGTTCGATCTCCGCAAAGGGGGGCGCTGTCTGTGGGGCGGCGAGAAGCCGCTCCTGGTCAAGGAGATCCGCCCGCTCCAGGAGTGACGGCGGCGGCGGTCTCGGCCCGCCGCCGCCGCCACCAAACGAGGGCGCCCCCCAGCAGCAGCGTCCCGACGAGCAGGCGCAGGAGCAATTTGTACCGGCGCCGGAGGTGAAAGTATTTCGGCCGCGGGCCGGCACCGAAGATCTTCCCCGGACCAGGATCGACGCCCGGCGCGATGAGCCGCGCCAGCGCGTGCCGCGCCAGAAAGAACGGGGCGCCTTCCGCGCTCCAGGAGGGGGGATCCTCGAACCGGGCCTCCGCCAAGATGCGCGGGAACAGCGCCCGGCCGATCGCCTCCGCGTCGTCCCGCGCCGCCGCGCGGGCCAGCTGATAGTAGCCGGCGTCTTCGATCCCCCGGCGGAGGTTCTTGAGCCGGATGGAGGGAAGAACTCCGTCGAAACCGAGGGAGTGATCGGTGAAGTGATCGAGCTGGCGACCGGGGTAGAGGAGCAGGCCGTCGCCCATCAGGACCCTGCTGTCCCAATCCTCACGCCCGGTCGCGGCGGTGACGAAGGGGTCGAACGGACCGTAGAGGTTGGACCAGACGCTCCCGTGCCAGATGAACCAGCGGTGAACGTCGGCCAGGGCGGCGATCCAGCCGAAGGTCCGCAGCGAGGTCGCCTCGGTGTCGGTGAGCAGCGCGCCGGTGGCCGGCCGGTAACCGTTGTAGATCCAGGCCTCCTTGCCGGCGGCGCGCGCCACCGCCACCCGCGCCGGATCGTATTCACCCGCGAACACGATGGGGACGTCGACCGGCTGGTCCGCCGGATCGTCGCTGCAGGTCCAGGCGACGCGCACGCGCCGCGCATTGGCGTCCCGCGAGGTCGCGACGAGCGCGCGCCACTCCCTGCCGCGCGGCGATTCACACTTCTCGTCCTCGGCATAGAGAACCACCTCGGCGCGATCGAAAATGCCGTGCGCGGCCAGCTCGTCCGCGATCGCCTCCAGCTTCCCGAGCGCTTCGGGCGTGGCGTCGCCGAGGGTCCCGTAGGTCCCAATGACGACCAGATCGTCGGCCACCCCTTCAGCGGGGCCGTGGTAGCCACGCGCGGCGCTGTAAAGGGAGCCGTCGAGCGCGGGGAGCGCCGCGCGCACCTCGTTGACCGAACCGACGCTGTAGAAACCGGTCAGGCGATGGCGGTGGAGAAGCCTCAAGAGGTCGGGTTCGCTCCGCTCCAGGTGCCCGACGCGCTTCTCCAGATCCTCGCGCCCATAGAAGATCCAGCTCCGCATCGGCCGCGCGGGGAGAGTGGCGTCCAAGACCTCGAGCTCGAGCGGGATCGTCGTCGCAGGCTCGCCCCGCGCCCGTACCACGACGCGCGCCCGCAGGAGCCGCGGGTCGAAGTCGCGCGGCACGGTCAGATCGATCCAGGTGATTCCGTTCTGTCCGGCCGGGATCTGCATGGGCCAGGGCGACCAGGGCGGGGCGATCTCGACCGGGATCAAGGCGTCGGGAAACCACCCCTCGAAGCGGCCCGGCGGCGGCCCGGAGCCGGCGACCCAACCCAACGAGGCGTCGCCGCCGCCGGTGGTTGAACGCCCCACCTGAAAGAAATGTTCGACGAAGCGCTCGACGCCGATGGCGGGATCGAGCCCCTCGAGATCGACGCGCACGTCGGCGGCCGGCCCCTCCACCACGATCTGAAAGGCGACCACCTCGTCGCGGAGTGCGAAGAGCTGGATGGGCCTGCCGGGCGACCAGACGGGGTTGCCTTCGCCGCGCGCGATCGCCGCCAGCGGTGGGGGCGGTGGTGCGACGCGCGGGATCTTTTCCCCGTCGTCCACCGCCCAGACGAGCGCGGTCACCGCCAGCAGGGGACTTATCAACGGCGCTGGCCAGGCGAGATGTGCGCCGCCAGGGGAAACCGCTCGACCAGTGACGGCTCCGGGGCGGGGGATGACTGGGGAGCCTGCCCCGCGCTCTGACTCCTCAGGATGACGTAACGCTCGAGCAGACCGCAGAGGGCCCAAAACGGCGCCATGACCGCCCCTTCGAGCGTCGGGCTGCCGTAGAGCCCGCCCAGCGCCATGTTCAGCGCGGTGACCGAGAACCCGATCGTCAAGGCACGAAGCTCCGGATCATCGTCAGGCGCCGCCTTTCTGAGGAACCGGGCCAGCTTGAAGATCGAGAAGATCAGGAACAGCAACGAGGCGATTCCGAACGGCCCGCACTCCGCCAGCGTGAGGACATAGAAGTTGTGCGCGTCGAAGCCTCTGTGCGCCGGAGCGTAGTTCCCGATCTCCTTCTTGAAGCGGTTGAGCCCGACCCCCAGCGGGTTCGCCGCGAACATGGAGAGGCCGCCGCTCCAGATCTCCCAGCGGCTCGCCGTGCTCTCGTCCGCCTCTTCTCCGCCGTTCTTGCTCTGCTGCTTGGTCTCCTCGACGCGCTGGAAGGCGCTGTCGGGGAGAAACCCGACCAGCGAAACGAGAATGCCCCCGATGAGGACGGCGTAGATGAGGTTGCGGCGGAGCAGCAGCACGACGATGGCCAACAAGATGAGCCCGTAAGCCTGCCGCGAGTAGGTGGAGATTGTCGCCGCGACCATCAGAAAGCATCCGAACAGGGCCGCCAATCTCCAGATCTTGTTCTTGAGAAACAGCGCGATGGCGATGAACATCGGGATGAACATCCCGTAGAAGACGCCGGCGCGGTTGGCGTTGTGGTAGTCGGTTCCGAACGGCCCCGACGCCCGGCGCAGGGGGTGATATTTCCCGAAGCCGTAGTCCAGCCCCTGCCGGAACGCCTCCAGCCCGGCCACCGCCACGATGACGAGGATCCAGATGATGAGCAGGCGGGTGGTTTTCTCGTCCTGCTTGCACTTGAGATACATGAAATAGAAGAGCGGGAAGAAGAGGGCGTTCTTCCAGTAGGTCAGGTCCTCCATGAAGTCCGTGACACCGCGGAGCAGGGCGATGAGAAACGCCAAGGTGAGTGCGGCGCCGAAGTAGATGAGCGCCTTCCTCAGCATCCCCTTCTCCCGCACCACCTCGGTCTTTCCCAACATCGCCAGCAGCGTGAGGATGAACAGCATGTTGGTGGGAGCGATTCCCGCGATGCTCGGGATCCAGGAGAGACGGAGTTGATTGACGACGAAGACGAGCTGAACGAAGAGCAAGACCGTCAGCAAGCTCAGGTCCCCGCAGCGTCGATGTCCGCCCCACGCGCCGCGCGCGACCCCCTGGCCGAGCGACCCGCCGACCGGGATGAACCGCGCCGGGATCCCGCGGCACCGCTGCTGCCGACAGAGATCGCCGTCCTGGCCATGGAACCACAATCTAGCAGGTCCCCGCTCGCGCACGAAGGTCGGCCGGCGCTCAGGGACCCTGCGGTATAGTTGCGGCCGGAGCCGCATGGAGAACGATTCGACGGAAGCGGTCGCGGCGCGGTTGCGGCGCGAAGCCGAGTTTCACGACCAGATCTTCGTGAGCGACGCCCGCGCCTCGGCCGACCGCTTCTACGCGGTCGCCAGCCCGGCTTACGAACGCTATCGGACGCTGGTCGCCGAGCAGGTCTCGGGCCTGAACGTGCTCGAGTACGGCTGCGGGCCGGGGTCGGAGGCCTTCGAGCTGGCCCGGCGGGGAGCGCACGTCCACGGGATCGACATCTCGCCGGTGGCGATCGAGCTGGCACGGAAGACGGCGGTGGCGCGGGGGGTCTCCGAGCGCTGTACCTTCGAGGTCATGAACGCCGAGGCGCTCCGCTTCGCCGATGGCACCTTCGATCGCATCTGCGGGTCCGGAATCCTTCACCACGTCGATCTCGATCGTGCTTTCCGCGAAATTGCCCGCACGCTGAAGCCGGGCGGCCGCGGAATCTTCGTCGAACCGCTGGGCCACAACCCGATCATCAACCTCTATCGTCGGCGCACCCCCGAGATGCGCACGCACGACGAGCACCCCTTGCTGGCCAACGATCTGGCCGCCGCCTCGAAGGTTTTTCGACGGGTCACCAGCGAGTTTCGTCACCTGTCGGTGCTGGCCGCGGTGCCGCTTCAGAAGACACCGCTCTTCGGTCTGGCTCGTCAGCTGCTCGATCGGGTGGACGATTTCCTTTTGGCGCCCCGGTCGCCGGTCCGCTGGGCGGCCTGGCTGGTGGTCCTGATCCTCGAAAAGTAACGTCAGGGCCCGAGCGCAATGGAAGGCGCCGACTCCCGCGCCCGGCTGGCCAGCGCGCGCCGATCCCAGCTGGCGTTGAGGCGGATCCGGAGGGGATTTTCCAGGAGGTAAAAGGAAGCAGCGCCCGTCACGATGGCCCCCACCAGACAGAGTCCGGCGGGCGCGGCGTGGAACCGAGCGTAGTAGATATAGAACGGCTGCTGCCAGAGATAGAGCGAGTACGAGCAGAGCCCGAACCAGCGCAGCGGCGCGAACGAGAGCAGGCGCTTCAGTCGCTCCGACAGATTGTCCAGGTGGTTGATGGTGAACGCCAGCAGCAGCGGGCTCAGGACCGTGGCGCCGAGAACGGAGGAGACGCTCGCCAGCAGCAGCGCCAGCAGGAAACAGGCGACCAGCGCCCAGGAGGGGACGACCAATCGCCGGCGGAGATGGGGTCGATCGTGCAGCAAGACGCGGTAGGCGGCCGAGGCCACCAGCGGCAGCGCCGCGTATTGGGTTTCGACGGCCTGGAGCGGTGTCCAGGCGCTGAAACACAATCGAAGGGTGAGAGCCAGGAGGACGACCACCGTCCCCAGGAGCAGAGCATCGAGGAACGCGCGCGACCGCGCGCGGCGATACAGCCAAAGGCAGCCCGCCAGGTAGACGTAGCTGTGCTCCTCGACGTTGAGCGTCCAGACGTGACCGAAGGCCCAGCGATCGGAGAAGATGCTGGGGCTCCGCGGAAGATAGGTGCGGAGGAACGTGACGGTGGTGAGGACCTCGCGCGCGGGAACCTGGTAGGGCGTGGGCTGCCCCCAGGCGGCGTAGGCGACCATGGCGGCGATGAAGATCCAAAACGTCGGCACGACCCGACTGAAGCGTCGGACGAAGAACGTGGGGAGGTCGGTCTCCTTGATGAAGAGGATGTGGCTCATGAAGAAGCCGGAGAGGACGAAGAACAGCGTCACGCCGAACCGGCCACCGTGCGGCACGAGGAAGTGCGCGTTCAAGACCGCGAGGATCGCCAGACCTCGCCAGCCGTCGAGATAGGGGACCTTCGGCTCGTGCGCGCGAGCGGGCTTTCCCGATCCCGGCGACGGCGAAAGCAAGGATGACAGCTCCACGGCGGCTGGAAAGCTTACCAGCCCAGCCGGTAAAGCCAGGGCCTCGAACGGACCGTTGGCCGGTAGTTGCCCTCGCCTCGGTGGTTCGCGCTAATCTGGCAGCCGTGCGCGGAGCGACCTTCGCGCCCCCGCGCGGCCCGTGAACGTGATGGCGCAATCAGCACTGCTGGCAGACATTCGTCGAACCTACGCCTACCTTTCGGGGAGCAGGCTGCGACGCTCGATCATCTGCCTGCGCTCCTCTGGCATTCACGCCGTGGTCATCTTCAGATTCGGGCAGTGGGTTCTCCGGCGAAACAAGATCCTGCGGCTCATCACCCTGATGGACGTCTGGTACCAGTTCCTCGATCTCGGGCTCCAGCTCGCCTGGGGGATCGAGCTCCCGCGCCGGGCGACGATCGGGGGCGGTCTATACATCGGTCACTTTGGAGGCATCACCATCTCGGGGGAGGCGGTGATCGGCCGAAACTGCACCGTCTCGCAGGGCGTGACCGTCGGTGTGTCGGGTGAAGGTCCCAAGAGCGGCGTGCCGGTGATCGGCGACGACGTCTACCTCGCGCCCGGCGCTCGCCTGTTCGGCAAGATTCACGTCGGGAACAACGTCAAGATTGGCGCCAACGCCGTCATCCACAAGGACATTCCCGACAACGCCATCGTGGTCCTCGACCCGGGATTCAAGATCATCTCCTTCCGCGGCAACCGGCGGCCGGCGGAAGCGGTGGACCCGGCGGAACCGGAAGCCGCGCCCACCACCGGCGCCGGCGAGCCCTGAGGGAGCCCTCATCCCCAATGAGGCGCGCCGGTACGCTCCCGAAGCGTCCGGCGTGGGCGCTCCGACGCGCGCGTGAATCAGGCCGGCTCGGCGAGCTTCAGCTCGCCGAGCATCTTGGCACCGACCGCGCTCCAGGAGAAGCTGGTGCGCGCATATTCGCGCGCGGCAGCGCCCATCT
This sequence comes from uncultured Pseudomonadota bacterium, assembly GCA_963723305.1. GTDB lineage: Bacteria > Myxococcota_A > Polyangia > Fen-1088 > Fen-1088 > JADGRB01. The sequence continues at coordinate 4,455 of CAVRRT010000043.1, read as the reverse complement.
CGGCGGCTTCCGCCGGGTGGGTCAGGATCCAGATCAGCGCCTCGGCCAACCGGGGAGCGTCGGCCGGCGGCACGATCAGGCCGGTCCGTTTGTCCTGAATGATCTCCGGCATCGCGAAGTGGTCCGCGCCGATGCAAGGGAGGCCGCGGCTCATCGCCTCGAGGAACACGAAGCCGAACGTCTCGTAGAGCGACGGCATCGCGAAGACGGCCGCCTCTCGGTAGAGCTGGGCGAGCCGCTCGCGATCGTTCACCCGTCCCAAGAACTCGACAGCGGGATGCGCCGGCAGCGGGATGCTGCGGGGGCCCACGATTTGCAGACGCGCCCCGGGCACCTTGGCGACGACCTCCGGGAGAGCTTGAAACAGGGTCTCGCCCCCCTTTCGCTCGAAGTCTCTTCCGACGAAGAGGATGTTCTTGGAAGCCGAATAGCGGGTCGCTCCGCCGGCGTCGGCGGGCAGGGGTGGTTGCCCCGTTCCCACGAAAGCGATCTTCTCGCGCGAAACGCCGTAGTCGATCGCCAGGACGTCGGCCAGGAACTTCGATCCGATGAAGATCCGATCGGCCCGGCGCAGGACCCGCTTTTCCCCCTCCATCCACCCCGCGATCTCCGCGGCGGGCGGCTGCCACATGGTGCAGTCGAAGTACTTCCGGTTGTTGATGACCATCGAGAGCGTCCCGTGAAGGTAGACGGCGCACTTCCCCGCGTAGCCCGCGGGGAACGACTCGAAATGCAGCCCCTCCTGCAGGATGACGTCGCTCTCGCGAACGGCTGGATCGGCCTGCAGCAGCGCCGAGAAGTCGTTCCAGGTTCTCAAGCGGTGCTGGGTCTCCCGCTCCAGCGCGTCTCGCCACTGCCGCCTATTCGGCCGGAAGGTGAGGCCCATCCAGAGGAGACGGTGGAGGCGCGATTTGTGCGGCCAGGCCTGCTTGACCTGGTGCTGGTGAGACATGGACCCGCCGATGTAGGCAGGGAGTCGAGAGCTGCTGTCCGGCGAGAGAGAGGTGACGGTGATCTTGGCCAAGGTCTGCTGTTCTCCGTCGGTCAGGGGGAGTAAGCGGGCAACTCAAGAACGTAACTGTCCACTGAAGTTCCGCCGCCCCAGTCGCTGGCGAACACGGCGCGCGTGCCGCTGGGGCTCGGCACGGTGTGGGCCTCGGCCCAGTAGCCGAGCACCTGGTTCGCCTTGCTCCAGCTGCGGTGCCGCCCCACCCGACAGACCTTGCGCGTGTTGGTGTCGACGACGAGGTTCTCGAGATCGAGCAGTCCCTTTCCCGAGCTGTCACCAACGGTCGAAACGAAGATCCACCCCGGCCGCTCGTACGCCATCGCGGAGATGTGCCCGTCGGGCGGGTAGGGATAACCGGTCTTGGGCCCGATGATGACACCCCCGGTTCCGTCGGTGAGATCCCAGGTGACCAGGAGGCCGACGTTGCCTCTGGCGTCGTCGTAGACGGCGCCATTCCAGGTGTCGTGCCCGTTCGAGAGCCGCCCCAGCGAAGCGTGGCTCTCCGGCGCCTGCAGCCCGAGCGACCGGACCAGGTCGAGCTTGGTGTCGAGGACCTCCCCTGCGCCGGCCTCTAGGTAAGCCAGCGTCCCGCTCGGCGCCACCTGCGCGGGGGGCGTTCCCCGGACCGGCCTCGGACCGAGCACGGCGTCGGCCGCGATGTCGTAGACAAACATGCGATCGCCGCAAACGAGGCCGAGTCGGTGCGAATCCCAGGAGGTGAACATCGGATCGCTGCCGTTGCTGACCCAGGCGGATCCACAAAGCCCCTTGAAGTCGTGCAGCTGATCCCGCGCGCCGGTCTTGACGTGGTAGCGGATGAACCGCCCGGCATCGACGTAGTAAAGGATGTCCGGATCCGACACGTGCCAGTAGACCTGTTCGACGTCGGCGGGTTGGATGTCGAGGGTGCGAATGAAAGCGTAGGTCCGGCCGTCGTAGAGCTTGTGCACCCCCTCGGCGACGTCGATCAAAATGAGCAGCGACTCGTCGGCGTTCCAGGCGGGGACGGTGGTGTACATCGGCACGATCGCCGCGTTGGCACCCGAGCCGGAGACCGCCGTGATCCGGCGAATCCTGGTGCCGAACTGGGGATCCTTCACCGTCTTGCCGAGCGCCGGTTTCTCGATCGGCGTCATGGGGTGGGGATCCTTGTCGGTCACCATCCCGGCGCAGAGATCGATCCCCTCGGCCACCGGGCCAGCCGGGCGCCGGGGCAGCTTGCCCGCCGGCTTGGCGTGAGCGATGCCGACCACGGCCCCCAGACAGAGGAGTATCGAGAGGGGCCGCATCGGGCGGCGAATCTAGCAGCCCAGTGCGCGTTTTCGAAGCGTCACCGCGGGGAGGTTCCTGGAATCGACGGCGGAGCGGCATCCGCCACGTTACGATGTGTTACCTTCCGGGATGTGGCGTCGCTTGAGACGCATAATCAACTTTTCCCGTGACCTCGACTCGCCCTTCCCGCTTCAAAGCCGCCGTCAGGCTGTTGCGACCGCATCAATGGTCGAAGAACGCGCTGGTGGTGGTTCCGGTGCTGCTCGCTCCCCGCGGTCTGTCGCCGGGCGGGCTCTCGCGTGCCGTGCTGGGGGCGCTGTCGCTCAGCCTCTGTGCCTCCGCCGGCTACGTTTTCAACGACTTCCGGGACGTGGAGGCCGATCGGGCTCACCCGACGAAGCGACGCCGGCCCTTCGCCTCGGGAGACCTCCCGCTTGGCGCGGGCGTGCCTCTGGTGCTCGCATTGCTGGCCCTCAGCGTCGGAATCTCGCTCTACGCGCTGCCGATGTCGTTCCTCGCCATGTTGGCGCTCTACCTGGTGGTCACCTTCGCCTACTCGTCTTATTTGAAGAGCAAGCTGCTCATCGACGTCATTGTCCTCGCCTGTCTCTACACGCTGCGGGTGCTGGCGGGCGGCTTCGCCGCCGGCGTCTCCATCAGCGACTGGCTGCTCGCCTTCTCGATGTTCATTTTTCTCAGCCTCGCCTTCGCCAAACGCCACGTCGAGCTGCGCCACGCCCTCGACGAGAACGGCAAGCTGCGCAGTCGCGCCTACCACGCCCAGGACCTGACGATGGTGACTTCCCTGGGGACCACGGCCGGCTATCTGGCCGTGCTGGTGTTCTGCCTTTACATCGAGAGCAGCGCCGGGACGGTTGTCTATTCGCAGCCCCGACTTCTCTGGCTCATCTGCCCCGTGCTGCTCTACTGGATCAGCCGCGTCTGGTTCCTGACAAATCGGGGAGAGATGGATGACGACCCGGTCAAGTTCGCCATCACCGACCGCTCGAGCTGGCTCTGCGCGCTGGCCGTGGGCGGCGTGGCGACCGCCGCCCGATTTTGGCCCGCCTAGCGCTTTGCTCGCGGACCGTGAATTCCCGCTGGCCGCGTGCTAGGAGGCCCCCACGTAATGAACGATAGCGCCTCCCGTTCCGTGCGTGTCCGCGTCGTCGAGACCGACGCCGAGATGGCGGCGCAGTCCACGCCGTGGGAGGCGCTGCAGACAGGGGCGGCGGTGACCAGCGTCTTCGAGACCTTCGACTGGCAGTATCTCTGGTGGCGCTCCTACGGCCGCGGGCAACCCCTGAGGCTGCTGCTGGCCACCGCCGACGGCGAGCTGGTGGGGATCCTTCCGCTCTACATCGAGGCGGTGTCGATCGTCTCCACGGTGCGGCTGCTGCGGTTCGTCGGCACGGGCGGCGACACCTCACCCGACGATCTCGGGCCGATTTTGGCGAAGGGGTGGGAGGCGGAGGCGGCGCGCGCGCTCGCCGATGCCGTCTTGCAGATGAGCGGCTGGGACGTGCTCCAGCTCGCCGACATGCAGCCGGACAACGCCTTCGTCGCCGAGATGAGGTCGCGGGCCGCGGGAGCCAGGCTCTCGCTGCGGGCCGGGCGTTCCGAGCGGATCACCTACCTCGATCTCCCCAAGTCCTTCGACGGGTGGTTGCAATCGCTGAACGGCGATCGCCGCTACCGCGTCCGCACCATCCGAAAGAAGGCGAACGCAGCCCATCAGGTGCGCTTCTTCGTCTGGGACGATCCGCGGACTCTCGATCAGGGTATCGAGACGCTGGTTCGCCTGCACAAGAAGCGCTGGGCCGAGACCGGGGAGTCGCGCTCCTTCGGTTCGTCGGCTTACATCGATTTTCACACCGCGGTCATCAAGGCCTGCTTCGCGCACGATCGCCTGCGCCTCTACTGTCTGGAGTTCTCCGGATCGATCGTCGCGGTGTTCTATTTTTATCGGTTTCGCGGCCGCGTTTACCTCATGCAGAGCGGCTTCGATCCGGAGTATTCGCGTCTCAAACCGGGGCAAGTGTTGCTCGGCTACATCGTCGAGCACGCCATCGGCGAAGGGCACGAACAGCTGGACTTTCTCCGCGGCGATCACCGCTACAAGGACGAGCTGGCGACCGGAGAGCGCGAGACGGTCTACCTCGAGGTTTTTCGTC
>CAVRRT010000042.1:0-67138 GCA_963723305.1 uncultured Pseudomonadota bacterium | reverse complement strand
GGCCAAGAAGACCCCGGAGCTCTCTTACCCGGAGTGGCTGGTCGGCGAGGACAGCCGGGCGCTGCAGCGCCGGGCGGCAGACCACCTGCCCGCCCCCGAGGGCGCCCCCGCCGCCCCGCTCTCCGAAGGGGAGCGGGCCGCGCGCGCCAAGGAGCTGGCCGGCGGCCTGGCCGACCAGAAGATGCGCGATCGGGTCAAGGTCGTCGTCGATGACGGCCTGACCGGCAGCGGCGTGGAGGTCCGCTGGGGCAAGGCGATCGCGGGCGCCGGTGAGATCACCGTTCACTGCGGCCCGGACGCACTCCCGTCCGACGTCGCGTTGCACCTCGACACCGTCAAGGCCGTCGAGTCGTACGGCGGCCTGCGCGGCAAAGTCCGGACGCTCCTCGAGCACCTGCGCGCCTGGCAATCCGGCCACCTCATCCCCGAGCCGCTGAGCAAAGGGTGGGCGGCCAAGCTGGAGATCCAGAAGCTCGGCACCGCCATCGACTTTCGCCTCAAGATGCTGGAGGTCCACGGTGTCCGGCCGGAGGCGCACGCCACCATCGCCGCCGACATCGAGGGGCTGGTCCAGCAGATCACCGCCGCGCGCGAGACGCTCGCCGCGATGGACCGGAACCCCGCCGAGTTCATCGCCGCGCACGACACCAACGCCGATCGCATGCGCCAGGCCATGCAGCAGTATCCGACCTTGCAAGGGCAGCCGCTGCCCGAAGGGCACGTCTTCTTCCGCGATTCGAACGGCGAGCTGCAGACGAAGCATGCGCCGGGGGAGAGCAAGCGCTCCGATCGCTTCGTCGTCGCCGAGCTCACGCGTCCGGACGGTACCAAGCAGCACATCTACACGGAGGAGCGCAACAAGGCGGCCATCGACGCCGGTTATCCGCAGCCTCCCGAGAACCACCGGTGGGTGAAGTCAGGCGACGGCTACGCGCTTCGCCTGCTTCCTGACCTCCCGGAGGAGGTCAAGGCGCTCCGCTTCAACCCGGACTACCTGGGTAACCGGACGCTGGAGCCCTTCGTCGAACGAACCGACCGTGCAGCGACCTGGAACGAAGCGAAGGAGAGCGGTGCCAAGGGGAGCCTCGCTCCCCCGAAAGACGGCGGGTTCGGTGCGCTCGAGGCGGCGCTCAAAGAGCGAACCGCCGCGACAGCGGAGAACCCAAAGCCCTGGACCGCCGAGGACGCGGGGCTGGTCCGCCGCTGGGACGACGCGATGAAGCTCCTGGCGGAGCGGAGCGGGGCCGACCCGAAGGCGCTGGTCGACGATCTTCTCAAGGGCATGGAGCCCGGATACTTGCGGACCGCGTACGACAAGTTTCGCCGCGCGCTCCGCCAGAAGATGCTCGACGCCATCGCCAGCAAGCCGACCGCCGCGGAGCAAATCAAGTTGATGCGCGACTTGATGAAGACCTTGCCAGATCAGAGCGGCTCCGTCGGGAAGCTCTTCAGCGAATTCCGGGAGCAGTCCCTGGGCGGAGAGCCGATCGAGTCGATCACGATCGAGAGAAAGAGCGTCCACGATCCCGCAGAGGTCGTTAAGAACAGCCGCGAGCCGGGAGAGAAGGGCCCCTTCAAGCGGGACGTCGATGGTGCCGTTCACATCGAGAAACGGATCAAGGCGGAGGGGGCGCCACCCGACAAGGGGACATTCGCCGGAGACGACAAAGCGGGCGCAAAACCTTTCGATCTGCAACAAGCCAAGGACTATTCTCGCCTTCTCGAGTCGGTGCAGGGGCTCATGACCGAGAACGGCCAGCAGACCGGCCACCGTTACGACGGCCTCATCTACTTCTTTGAGGACCAGAAAGCCGCGCAAAGGGCCATGAACTCCATTCACACCAGCAATCTGAGCAAAAAGATTTACGTCGCCTATTTCGACCAGAGTGGTGGCTTGCAGTGGGTGAAGAGGCCTGGTTCCTGACGATGGGCGCCCTCCAGGAATTCTGTCTCGAGCTCGAGCTTCGGGCTCCCGACGTCGTGACCGCGTTCGAAGCGATCTGGTCGCGCGTGCTCCCGATCGTGGGGTCGGAGACATGGTCTCACCTCGAGACCTCGCCGCCTGTGACAGCCGGAGCGCTCGGTAGCCTCCGGGGTGCGCGGCCTTCTCCCGATGCGCTGGTCAACATCTACTGCGAGCTCGCGCCCGAGACGACCAACCGGATCACCGTGACCAGCGCCAGCGAAGATGACGAGACCCTCTGGACGACCTCCGTGTGCTTTGGCCGCGAGCCTCCAGCGGCGGCGTCACAGCCCTGGCGGCCAGCCCAACTCCTTGGGAGGCTCGCGCGCGACCTCCTTCACACCGGCGCGGTGGTACGCGCCCGCGTAACCCCTGTCGGCTACGCCATGTGCGCGCCCTGGTTGCCCATAGCCCGGGTCGCGGACACAGCGGTCCTGACCAGCGAATCCGAGGTGGGCGAGCACTTCGAACGGCCCGAGTCGTTCTGGCGCAGCTGGTCCAGCGTGGAACGGTTCGGAGAAATGCGCTTCTGCGTGCGGGCCGAGGACGCGACGACCAGCGTCGACCTGTTGCGGTCCACGCAAGCGCAACAGTGGGAGATGCTCCGTGCCCTCAAGCCCGGCCACCTCGCGCGGCCCGACATGCTCGCAGCCCCCAAGCCCGATGAGGCCGCGGTGTTCGAAGAAGGGACAGCGCGGCTCGATCCGGTTGGCTACCTGCCAAACTCACGGACAGTCGAGCTCTCCTACGCGCGCCCCGCCGGAGACCACATTCGCGGCTGGGAAATCCAGCACCTGGCCGAGATCGTCGAAGAAAAAGCCTTGCCGGACGGACGGCCCGTGGATCGCGCGCGCGTCGTCTTCCTCGAGCGCGCCGCCGCAGACATCGAGAAGCGCGCCCTGCTGGAGTACGGGATCGCCGTCTTCTACATGGACGCCGCCGGCGCGGCGGTCGAGATCACGTCCTAGGCGCGCCGCAGCTGCGAGACGCGCGCCAGCGAGGGCGCGTCCCGCAGGTCGACGGCCACGACGGCGCCTGCCCCGGCGAAGCGATAAAGGCGCTTGGTCACCGGCCCCTGGATGGTGATGCCGGTGGTCCCGATGTACCTGAAGGAAGGCGAAGGCGCTGCGGCTGGCCTACGGCTGGCCGTCATGGGCGTCTGCGCCGGCGCCGGCATCGCGGTCGCCTTCGGCGCTTGAGCTCGGTTCTTTCCGCAACATCCCATGCGAGACCTCCTCATCCTCTTTGTAGAAAGGCAGCGGCGCGTCCGGCACCGTTGCCGCTCGACGTTCGAGCAGGATCGCCGCCGCCGAAAATCCCGTGATGAGCAGCAGCCGTTCCGGCCACGTCCGCCCCAGCGCCAGGGCCAGCGGCGCCGCGATCCAGAGACTCAGGCAATAGAAACAATCCAACAACTGGCCCAGCACGCCCTCTCCCGCCGCCCGCCGGATGCGAACGAAGACCTGACCAGGACCGTCCTCGGCGTTGAGAAGGTGCGTCAGCCGCCAGGTCGCCAACGCCCCGAGGGTGAACCGGTACCACTCCAACATCCCGACCGCAAAACTACCACAGGTCCGATCGGTCGGGATCGTGGTCACTGCACCCGTGGCTCCGTTCAGGCTTCTCCTCAGTCTCCCTGACTGCGCGCGACGCCAAGAGCCTTCTCGCCGATATGTGCCGTCGCGACGAGCTCGGCGACAGGGCTTTCCGGGGCGGCGCTGAGCTGTATCCTGTCCGAGGAGCGGACCTCGACGATCGTCGGCAATGATACCGTTACTTTGTCATCGGAATCTGCGGCACCGGCCAAGATTCTAAGAACGCCCGCGCGCGATTGATAGAAGATCTCGAGCTCCGCCGCGTAGCGCAGGAGCGGAACGAAGATTCGAACCAGGAAGATCACGACCACTACCGCCCCCAACCGCGTGGCCGAGTTCGCGATTGCGGCGATCCCCGCCGCGGGCTGACTGGGGAACCACCGCTCGAGGAAGCCGACGTACCAGAGGCCGCCTCCGACCAACAGTCCGCCGATGATGAACGACAAAGTCGTCACTCGTCGCGACATGAGAACGTTCTGTGCGAGATACGAGTCCGCCAGCTTGCCCAGAACTTCCCCGGAGACCACCACGCTGCTCTTCGAATCCATTGCTGCAGAATACCTCTTTGCACGGACTGCGGAAGAATGAGCCGGTCACTGGCATTGCGCGCAATCGGCGACGCAGACGACGAGCATGACACCGATCGCCGTGGCGCTCAGACATTCCGGTTCAGGGCCTGGCGCAGGTGGGTAGTCGCATGTCGCGCACTCGACCGCCCGCGCCTTCTCCTTTCGCGCCGCCAGCAGCAGCCCCCGCTGCACCACCAGATGCTCCACCAAGGCTGCCGGTCGTTCGTCCGCCCATGCCGCCCAATGCGGACGCGTCCGAATTGCTGGCCGTCGACCCGCACGCGCCAGTCGCGGCCAACGCCACCGAACACACCACGATCCCAGCGGCCCGCCCGACCTGAAACCACGCCGTCCGGCGCTTGAACGCGGCCCAAAGCAAGGCGGCCCTCCCCTCCGACTCCCTCATTCCTCCCTCATGAGCGGACATTACCTCATTCGGGTGTCCGGCCGTCCGTAAGCGCTTGAACTCTTGAGCGGGAGAAGGGGTTCGGCAGGAGGCTCGAATGTCACGAGCGAACACGACACCACCTATCACAAACGTAGTCCTCGTGCACGCAAGAAGCACGGCTACAACGTCTCGGTCGTTCAGAACTCGACCGTCTCGCTGGCGGACGACGTCGCGGTCACGAAGCGCCCCCTCACTGGGTTGAACGGCCCGGCAATCTTCGTCGACCATTCCTACGGCGGAGTGGTGATTACCGAAGCGGGGACCGCGCCCAACGTCGCGGGCCTCGTATACCTCACCGCGTTCGCGCCAAATCACGGGGAGTCGGTCTCCTCGCTGATCGAGGATCCTCCTCCCGGCGCCCCGGTTCCGCCGGGCCGCGCACGCCGACGCTCGTCCTCCTTTGCGACACCTCTTGCGGTATCCGCGGCACGCCTCACTGTCTTGAAACCGTGACAGTCACGGAACGCAGGACACGCGACGGCAATCGGGAGGTGTGGCGATGAATCGAAAGAGAGTGTTGACGATCGGGATGACGACGGCCGTCCTTGCCGGCTTCGGCGTTTTCGCCGCCAAGGCCATTTCCGCGCAGGACAGGTACACCCTGAAAGTGCCGGGCGGCCTCGCATTCTCCGAGTTCAGGGGATACGAAAACTGGCAGCTCGTCTCCATCAGTCAGAACGGAACGCTGATGGCCGCCATCCTCGGGAATCCGACGATCATCGATGCCTTCAGGGCCGGCGTCCCCGACAACGGCAAGCCTTTCCCCGACGGCTCGAAGATGGCGAAGATCCATTGGATCCCGAAGCTGAACGAGAACGCCCCCGGTCCGCCGAAGGTGCCCGGCATCCAGCACGACGTCGACTTCATGGTGAAGGACAGCAAGAGGTTCCCGGACAGCGGCGGATGGGGATATGCCGCCTTCGAACACGATGCCGCGTCCGATACGTTCGCGCCCGCCACCATGGCCGCCCACCCACCGCAGGGGCACGACGCCAAGTGCGGCGCCGCCTGCCACACGAAAGCACAGGCCAGAGACTTCGTCTTTACCGAATACGGGAAGCGGTGAGGCGGCGGGGCGGACAACGATGAGCGGCTCAGCAACATTCAGCGCCCCGACACGGATTCTTCCGGCAGGCGGGGAACGCCGTCCAATCAGGATTCGGTGAGTTGTGTCGCGATGATGAGTTGGCTCCCTGCCTGTACCAGCCGGTGCATCGGCTCGCCTCAGCGTGGCGGACGACGCGGCGGCGTGGGAAGGCTCGCCTCCCTTCGAGGTCCGAGAAATCGAGCCACCAGTCCATCGAGCGAGAGCGATCCCGCACCGGCGACCGCCAGCCACAAAAAAAATACCAAGTAACTCCACTCCTTGAAGCCGACCAGCACGGTGAGGCCGGTGATGTCGGCGCGCTTGGCGGTCAGGATCGCGATCACCATCGTAAAGGCCAGCGGTAGCGACACGAGGCGTGTTCCCAGGCCGATCAGCACCAGGATCCCACCGAAGAGCTCGGTGGACGCCTCGAGACGTGCGTTGAAACCTGGCGCCGGGATGTGAAGGCGCGCGAACAGGTCAGTGACATCGCCGAGGCTGTGCAGCTTGCCCCAGCCGGCGCCGATGAAAACCAGCCCCACCGTCAGGCGTGCCAAGGCGGGCCCCACGAAGGCGAGCTTGTCCGCAGCGCCCCGGAGGCGGGCAATGGTGTTCATCAGCATGACGGTCGGCCGCATGTCAGCCGGCGCGCGCGCCGGCACTGATCGCCAGCACTGAGCGGAAGCGCGCAGCCCCGCTCAGCATTCGGTCGTACGCTTCATCGACGCGTTCGAGCGGGTAGGTTTCGGTCATCGGGCGCACGCCCGTGAGGGCGCTGAAGGCCATCGTGGCCTCTGAGTCGCTCGAGACGCCGGAGTAGACGCCCCGGATCGATCGCTGATCGAAGAGGAGCGCGCTCGTCGACACCGTCACGTTGCCGGCGGCGCCCACGACCATCAGGTTGCCGTTCGGCCCGAGACCACCCACGACCGACGCCAGCGCGGCGCCGTCGGTGACCGTCGAGACGACCGCCCGGGCGCCGCCGAGCTTTTGCAGCGCCACCGCCGGGTCGACCGCTTTGCTATCGATGTAGCGCCAGGCGCCGAGCTTGCGCGCGAGCTCTTCCTTGTCGGCGCCGCGCGCGATCGCGACGGTGCGCAAGCCCATCTTGGCGGCGAGCTGCACGCCAAGATGGCCGAGCCCGCCCACGCCGAACACGGCGACCAGATCGCCCGGCCGCGCGCCCGAGTTTCGGAGCCCGGTGAACATCGTGACCCCCGCACACATCAGCGGCGCCGCCTCCAAGGACGACAGCTCCGGCGGGATCGCCGCCACCGCAGTGGCCGGCGCGATCAAGTAGTCGGCGTAGCCCCCGTCGAAGCTGAGGCCGGTCACGGGACGGGTGACGCACGCGAAGAGGTCGCCGCGGCGGCAGGCGGCACAGACGCCGTCGTAGCCGCCGTTCCAGCCGACGCCCACCCGTTGGCCGACCGTCCAGCCCGCGACACCCGCGCCGAGCGCGTCGATGACGCCCGCGACCTCGTGTCCGGGGACGCGCGGGTAGGCGACGGGCAGCGCCCCTTGCTTGACGATCGAATCGCTGTGGCAGATCCCGCAGGCCTCGACCTTCACCCTGACGGTACCCGGTCCGGGATCCGGGATGGGTCGCTCGACCAGCTCGAAGGGACCACCCGCCTTCGCCACTTGCACCGCGCGCATCGTCGCCATGCGGGCAACCTAAACACCGGCGCGCGCCAACCGGCCATCCGACCTATCGGGCGATCTCCGAAAGCGTGCCGGTGCTCCGGCAGCGGGCCGCTTAAGACCACCCCTTCAGTGCACGATGACAACCGGGTCTCTCACCTGGTCGCTCTTCGCTCCGGTCGAGCCGTCACCTGTCGTTCGGCGTGAGCGTGTATCGCCGCTTGAACGGCTGACCCGGTTCGACGATGCATGGTTCGATCTGATCGATGTGAAGATCGGTTCGCCTGAATTCGATCCCGTGGGGGCCACAGCCGATCTGGTAGTCGACCAAGGGTGTGTGTTGGGTCGTGTTCTTGCCGTCGATCCACACCTCGGACCAGGGAATCGAATTGACGGTGATTCGACAGGCGTGGCTCTCTGTCTCTTCGTCGGCGAAGGGATCAACCCAACCGGAGCCCTTATTCGTGGTCGAATCGTTGGTGGATCCTGGAGGCGTACCGGCTCGCTTGTCGGGAGCAGGGGGGTGGCCGGCGGCGCCTTTGGTTCTTTCCACTTCGCTCGGCGATCTCTGTCGTCGCTCGACGACAGATGACTCGGCGGTTGGCGCCGTCGGCGACGGTGTCGTCGTCGCTGGTGTCGTCGGTGCCAGTGCCATCGACGGTGGAAGTGGGACCACCCACGGTTCGACGCGGGGTTGTTTCACCGCCCGTGGTCTGGATACCTCAGGCGCCGCCCGCGCAAACTCCTGCAGAACCGTCAGACCGGGACGTCCCGGTCTGAGGGTCCAAACCAAGATTGCGAACGCCATCAAGATAGCTGCGCTTCCCACCGACGCGATGATTCGATCGACGACCTGCTTCGCCAGCGCCGGTCGTGCGGGATGCACCACCGGCTGCGCGGAGGCGCGGTCAGGTTTTGGTCGCTTCTCCGGCGCAAGCCCCTTGGTCCCGGCCGACAGCACGACGGAATCGATCGCGGCCAGCAACTCTCCGGCGCTCTGCCAGCGCTGTCTCGGCGAAAGCGCCACGGCCTTCTCTATGAGCTTTTCCAACTGGCCGAACCGCTTCCCTTTGCTCCGGGGCGTCGGGCGCGACGGCGCCATGACCTGCTCGAAGACGTGGACGCCGTCGGTATCCGAGTAGGGTGGTTGATCGGTGAGCATCTCCGTCATCACGAGGCCGAGGGCGTGTACATCCGTCCAGGGACCCGTATGCGAAAACGTCACCTGCTCCGGCGACGCGTAGTGCGGCGAAAATCCCGGCGAGCCGCTGGTCCCGGTGTGCTTCGTCGTATCGTGCTGCCCGGCCCGCATCATCTTGGAGATTCCGAAGTCCATCGTCCGAAGCACGTGTCCACGCTCGGCGGGAACGATCATGATGTTCGCCGGCTTGATGTCGCGATGGACAATCCCCTGCCGATGAGCGTAGGCGAGCGCATCGATGATGGGCCGCAAGAGTTGGACGGTCTCGGCCGTCCCTCGGCCTCCCGAGCCCCGGCGTCGATCGAGGTCGGCTTCCAGCGTTTCCCCATCCAACCATTCGAGCGCCATCCAAGGGGCTGGCTCGCCCGAGGTCATCACATCGACGCCGAAGTCGTAGACCGACACGATGTACGGGTGCTTGAGCCTCGCAATCGTCCTGGCTTCGGCGGCGAATCGCTCTCGAAAGAGCTGTTGGTTCTCCGCCCCCAGGTCGGGCGGCGTCTTGAGAACTTTAAGCGCCACGAATCGATCGAGGAGCGTCTGATATGCCCGGTAGACGACGGCAAAGCCGCCCTCGGCCACCTGGCGTTCCACGTAATAGCGTCCCGCGAGCGTCGATCCGACGAGACCGAATCGATCAGCGGATGACACCCGTTCCACCATCAGCGGGGATGAGACCCTTGGACGTTCGGGCTGTCAATTCTACCCCGGCCCGCACGAGCGCCGCGCACTCCAGCGCCGACCAAAACGTAACCCAGCGGGCGAGCCGTTTCTCCCGACGCCCGCCCATCGTGTTTAAATCGCCGGCATGCAACAGACGGCGCGCGGATCGTTCGTACGCACCGGGCTCGTCATACTGATCGCGGCCGGCTGCGGTTCCGGCAGTTCCGGCGGTAGTCCGACGGGCCTCGGCGCCAGGTCCGGCAGCGGAGGGAACACCGTCGGCACCGGCGGCACCACGGGCACCGGCGGAAGCCCGGTCGGCACCGGTGGCACCACGGGCACCGGCGGGAGCGCGGCGGGCACCGGCGGGAACGCGACGGGCTCCGGTGGAAGCACCGACGCCGGTGGCGCGAGCGCTTGCAGCGGATCCGACGCCGACCCGACTGCCGCGACGACGATCGGCAGCTATCTCGATACGCTTCCCTACAAAGATCCGACTGGAACAGAGCGTTCGCAGATCATCGACGCGATCATCAGGAGCTGCTACGAGTTCGGGCCACCCTCGACCGATACCGGCTGGCAGCCGCAGCACTGCTGGGCACACCTGGTCGCCGCCATCGAGAAGGAATCGAGCTACAACCAGACCGAGAATGTCCTCGACAGCTACGGGATGAGGACGGTGACGGCGAGCGGCGGGAGCGAGACCGCCGACGACCCGACGATCGGCCTCCTGCAGATTCGATTCAGCTCGACGGTTCACGACTTCGAGGGCCAGGGACCACAGGACCGCCTGTCGTGCATCGGCTGCACGTTCCCGTCGACGTTCGCCGGTCACAAAAGCGAGAGCGGCGATTCGGACTTCTGGGCCGTGACCGGGCCGACGCAGAACCTGACCTTGATGGAGAGCGTCCCCTGCAACGTCGGGATGGGCGCCTGGTACTACTACACCTACGCCACCGGCAACGGGAACCCGAGCGCGGTGACCTACCTTTCCCAGTACTGCGCGGGACAGGGAACGGCGGCCAACCTCATCACCGGCCTGCGTTCGCATCTCGAAGGGCCGGGCTCCGCGTATGGCGTGGTCGCGAACGTGACGGCGCTGAACGCCCTCATGACCAGCGATTCGAACGCATACAACTATGTCTCCACCATCATGGGCTGGTTCGACAAGATGTTGATGATCACTTCGGTCGCCGACACGAGCCCCTTCTTCATCACGCTGGCGCCGAACACCGTTCAGTATTGTGCGAATTGACCCGTCGAACTGTCCTTCCGGGACAGCGCTACGTCACGGGTGGACGAATAAGACACCACTATCCGGTACCGGGCACGGAGGGCCCGCATCGGTGCATCCGCAGGCTGGGCTCTGCGTGCACGCGGCGTCCGGAAATCTTCCCGCTGCCACCACGCTGAATTGCAGTGTGGGATCGGTCGGGCACTGGAAGACACCGTCGGTCCTGACGAGCTGGACGCCGACCACCTCTCCGCTTTGATGGTCGAATACCCACTCGTCGAGCCCGCCGATGGTGTTGCCAGCGTACACGTCCAATCCGCACCCGCTGCTCCAGCCGACGTTGCTGTCGCAGAAAGCCTGTTCAGAGAACGAACAGCCGTACACCGCGCAGAAACAGGCCCAAGACATCCGGAGTACGAGATCCGCCCCCAGGACACACTGGCAACCACCGCCGTCCCCCGCCCCGACCGCGGCGTCAAACCGAGAGGGCGTCGCATCCGCGAGCGCAGCCGGGCCGTCGCGCCGCGCGAACGAGGCGTCCACCGGTTCCTTCGAGATCCCGTCAGACACCAGAGGCGTCGCACCACAGGTCGGCAGTAGACTCCACATGAGGACTGACAACCCGAAGCGAGGACCAATCACGGCACGAGCGTAACATGCGCCCGATCGCCGCGGCAGAGGGCGGCGACGAAGATGACCCTCGAAGCGTTTCAGTCCCCTCCGCATCGGGGAAACAGTTATGGATTAGGAATGTCCGTGGGGTTCGGTGGATGGTTCAGCAGGTGGTGGTCGACGTCACCGGCAAAGTAGTTGCCCGGGTACTTCGAGACCATCACTCGAGCTTCCTCCCGTGCCTCCTCCAAACGGCCCATGTTGAACAGGGCTTTAACGAGATTCCAGTTGAATTCGGGGGCGTTGGGGCTGTCGGGAAAGCGAGCGAGTGCTTCTTTCGCCAATCTCAGCGACAGGGGCGGATCCGACGCTGCCAGGTCATGCAGCTTGGTCATCAGCGATGTCTCGTCGAGGGGCTTGTCAG
Organism: uncultured Pseudomonadota bacterium; assembly: GCA_963723305.1. Lineage (GTDB taxonomy): Bacteria > Myxococcota_A > Polyangia > Fen-1088 > Fen-1088 > JADGRB01. The sequence goes on along the minus strand of CAVRRT010000042.1, from coordinate 55,698 downwards.
CGGCTGGCTCGGTTGCCACGCGCAATCGGGGGCCCGTCGACAGAGCGGGGGGTAATGGGGGCAGGACCTTCGCGGCGGGCTCACCGGGCGCAGCCGGGGGCGCTGCCATGATTGGCTCTTGTGTCTCGATCGGCGCAGGCACCGATCGCTTGTGGCGCACGGCGAACGCCACAAGAAGAGCCGAAAGCGCGATCACGCCAGCGGCCAGGACGGTGATTGCGATCTTCGCAGGCTTGGACATGACATCCCGAGAGGATGGAATGCGGGGGACCGAATACTATTTCAGATTCGGAATCAGGTCGCGCGTGATGAGGTGCGAGTCAGAATAAACGCTCTGGATATTCGCCACGGTATTGTTCGACGTCTCATATCCCGCCCAGATATTGAAGAGTATCCACGGCGCCGCCGTGGGGAACATCTGGCTGGGAGTGGGAATGAGCCCGGTCTCGTGCAGCGCGAGGGGCATCGTGCTGCCCGCAATGCCTTTAACGCTGCTGTAGAGAGAGGTAAATGGTTGATTGGTTCCGTAGGTATCCCCTCCGGCAATGTCCACCACGCTCGCGCCGGGATAGAAGGAGGCAGCCGGAGTGCCGCTATAGGGCATCAGCCAAATGATATTGTTGAGGCCCTTGGTAACGGTGAGATAGTTGAACGAATATTTGTACAAGGCGACGAACTGTGCGGCTGTGCCTTGGGCCCACCAGAACCATCCGTTAGATTGCGTTTCGTGAAAAAGCGCCAAGATTATCGGCACGTTGGCGGCCTTCATGGCGCCAATTTGAACCGCCATGTAGTCAAGCCTGCTGTTCCAGGCGGTGTTCTCCGCTGTTCCCGCCGTGATCGCGTTGGTAAGCAAGCTACTTGCTGCTGCCGTGGTGGGCTCAGCACAATTTGTGCCCATGTAGCAGTCCTGCGCGCAGGTGGAACCGGCCACAGGCTCGCCCACGTGGTAGCGGAACATGGTCAGCCCGCCCGCGTTCCAGTATGCAATGGCACGCGTCGTGGAAACAGTAACGGAGGTGCAGGAAGCACCATTGGTGTAAAGGAAATCGCTCCCATCAATCGCCGGGTACTTCCCGATATTGGTGTTGTACCAGCTAATGTCCGTGGGGTCGGCGTTCCAGTTACTTTCCTGTTGGCCCGACAAGACGTGATTGCCGTACTGGCTATAAAGGTAGCAAAGCAGCTTCTGCGCCTGCGGCGATGAACCGGGCGAGACCGGCGTGACGCTGCAAGGAGATGTCGTCGTCGTGCCGCCCGTTCCGGGTGATCCTCCGATTCCGGTGGTTCCTCCGGTGGCCTTCACTCCGCCGGTTCCGGTGGCTCCGCCCGTACTCGTGCCACCGGTCCCGTTCACGCCACCCCCGCCTCCACCACCAGCGGCGCCCTTGGTCCCCCCAGCGCCAGCCCCGGACCCACCCTCTCCGTTCGCTCCGCCGCTGGCTGTGCTTCCACCTTCGCCTACGATCCCCACCGGTTCCGATCACCCCCCCTGCCCCAGTCGTTCCACCGCTGGCACTGTTTCCGCCGGTAGCGACGGACCCCCCCGTGCCACTCAAGCCCCCGGTTCCTGTCGAACCGCCGGTTTCGGATATGGACGATCCACCTGTCCCGGTCTCTCGGGAGCCGCCAGAGCCCCCGTCAACCTCACCCGTTTCCGAGCTCGCACAGGCGCCGAAGGTCAAGGCGAAGATCACCGCCACTACGAGCTGACTCTTCATGGCCCGCTAAGGGAGAGCGGGCCCTCAAACCTTCCCGAAATCGACCAAGCCGTGGAAGCGGTACTCTCTTCAGCCCCGGCCGCGCCGACAAGAACATGCGACCTTCGGGTGGCGCCGGAGCCGACCAGCGCCATGGAACAGCTACGGTCGCGTGCGTTTGCGGCGGGTGATCAGCACGAGCAAGCCGACAAGGGGGATCAGGCTCTGGAATGCGCCGGGGCCGGCGGCATCGCAGCGGCAGCCGCCGCCGGCGATGTAACCGTCGACGTGAATCGCGGAGCCGTCGGGTTCCTGACCGCCGTCTGCGCGTGTCCCGCCCTTGCCCCCGGCGCCGCCACGCGCACCGGTGCCGCCGTCTCCCTGGCCGCTCGCACCGCCGACACCGGTGGCGCCGTCGGCCGTCGACCCGTCGCGGGCGCCCGGACCGTCGATGCCGCCGTCACCGTGCGTCCCGCCTCCGCCGTCGGCCCCGCCGTCCGGGGTCGGCGGGATCTCGCAACCACCGATCGCCGTCGTGGTCGACGTGCACACCTGTGAGACCGGGCAGCTGTTTCCGCCCATGCCGCGGCAACCGGGCCCGCAGCGACCGATGCTGGTGTCGCACACGCGGCCCGAGGTCGCGTCGCCGCAGTCCGTATCGTCGGTGCAGCCGCACTGGCCGCCAGTCAGACAACGGGCGCCCGCCAGATTGGGATCGCAGGCCGACGTCTCGGTGGGGGTGCATTCGGTGCACGTGTTCGACGCGGGGTCGCAGACGAACGGCGCCGGGCAATCGGCGTCGGCCAGGCACTGGACGCAACGGCCCGGGGTCATGGCCACGTTGCAGCGGGGCAGCGGGCTCTGGCAGTCGGCGTCCAGCGTGCAGCCGCCGCCGGACGTGGTGCAGGTCCCGGCCCCATTCATGATGTCGGTGCACATCCACCCCGTCTGACAGTCGTTGCGGGGGGCGCTGCCGCAGCCGGGCGTGCAAACGCCGTTGGGACCGCTGCAGATGATCCCGGACATCGGTCCGCCGCAGAGCGGATCGGCATCCGGCCCGTCGCAACCGCACAGCCCCGTGGGCAGACACTGCGGCTTCTCGTCGTTGCAACGGCTGGAGTTGGTGGGCGAGCACTCGGTGCAGGCGCCGGCCAGCGGCCCGGAGGACTGGCAGGCCGGGCTCGACGGATCGGGGCAACTGGGAGCGCCGTCGCTGGTGCAGGGCCCGCAGGTGTGCGTGGTGGTCGAGCAGACTGGCATCACGCCGCCGCAGTCGGCGGCGGTCCGGCACCCGACGCAGGCCCCGACGCCGGTCGAGGTGTCGCAGAGCGGGCGCGCCGCCGGGCAGCTCGTGGTGTTGGCGGGCGTGCAGGCCCCGCAAGCGCCGGTCGGCTGGCAAACCGGCGTCGCGCCGCCGCACTGGGCGTCCGCCGTGCAACCGTGGCAGGTGCCTGTCCCGGCATCGCAGACGGGGGTCGTCCCCTTGCACGCACTGGCGTTCTTCGTCGAGCAGACACCACACGCGCCGCTCGGCTGACAGGCCGGCGTCGCGCCGCCGCAGTCGGCGTCGGCCGTGCACCCGCGGCAGCTCCCGGTCGCCGTCGCGCAAACGGGGGTCGTGCCCGTGCACATCGAGGTGTTGGTCGTCGAACAGACGCCGCAGGCGCCGCTCGGCTGACAGGCCGCCGTCGTGCCGCTGCAGTCGCCGTCGCCTGCGCACCCGCGGCAGGTCCCGGCGGTCGGGTTGCACACCGGCGTGGTGCCGGTGCACTGCGCGCTGGTCAGACAGGTCACGCACGTCCCGCTGGTCGGGTTGCAGACGGGGGTCGCGCCGCTGCACATCACGGCGTTGCTCGCCGAGCAGACGCCGCAGGCGCCGCCTGGCTGGCAGGCCGGGGTGCCGCCCCCGCATTCGCCGTCTCCCGTGCAGCCGCGGCAGGTCCCGCCGCTCATGTTACAGACCGGCGTCGCGCCGTTGCACTGCGCATTGGTCACGCACGTGGCGCAGGTTCCGCTGCCGGTGTTGCAGACGAGCGTCGAGCCGCTGCACTTCGAGGTGTTCGTTGCCGAGCAGACCCCGCAGGCGCCGCTCGGTTCGCAGGCCGGTGTGTTCCCCCCGCATTCGCCGTCGCCGCTGCAGCCGCGGCAAGTCCCGGTCGCGGTCGCACACACCGGCGTCGAGCCGGTGCACTTCGAGGCGTTCGTCGCGGAGCAGATGCCGCAGGCCCCGCTCGGCTGGCAGGCCGGCGTGCTCCCGCCGCATTCTCCGTCGCCCCCGCAGCCGCGACAGGTGAATGTTCCCCCGTCGCAGATCGGCGTCGCGCCGCTGCAGTCCGCGTTGGCCACGCAGCGCACGCAGGTTCCGGCCGGGAGGTCGCACACCGGCGTCGCACCGACGCACTGGGTGGCGTTGCTCGCCGAGCAGACGCCACAGGCGCCGCTGGGCTGGCAGGCCGGCGTGCTCCCGCCGCACTCGCCGTCGCTCGAGCAGCCGCGGCAGACGAGCATTGCCGGATCGCACACCGGCGTCGCGCCGCCGCAGTCGCTGTTGCTCAGACAGCCGACACAGGTCTTCGTGGACCCGTTGCAGACCGGGGTGGGCGCGGCGCAGTTCGCGCTCGTCACGCACTCGACGCAGGTGGTGATGGGCACGTCACAGACCGGCGTCGCGCCCGCGCACAAGGCGGTGTTGGAGGCGGAGCACTGGCCGCAGGCGCCGCTCGTCTCGCAGGCGGGGGTCGCGCCTCCGCACTCGTTATCCCCCGCGCAGGCGCGGCAGGCATGGGTCCCGGTGTCGCAGGTCGGCGCGTTGCCGCTGCAGTTCGCGCCGGAGAGGCAGCCGACGCACACCCGAGGCGAAGCGGTGGTCAGACAATACGGCGTGGCCCCGCTGCAGTCCGCGTTGCTGGCGCAGCCGTCGACGACGATGGGCGTGGGCGGCGCGCCGGGCCCGCCGCCGTTGCCGTCCGAAACGTAGTCAGCGGGCGGCGCGCCGGCTGCGCCCGAGGCGGTGATGATGGCCTGGTTCTCGATGAGCCCGTTGACCAAGGAGTTCACGGTCACCCGGAAGGCCACGGTCACCGACGCGCCGATCGCCATCGTGCCGCCCGTCGTGCCGTTGGCCCCGGTGCCCAATCGAACCCGGACCGTGCGGGACCCGGACGGGTACTCGCCCTGATCGTCGCCGGTGGCGTCGGTCTTGGTGCCGGCGTTCGCGCCCGACACAACCTGAATCGACCCCGGGACGAACGTCAACCCGACCGGGAGCGCGTCGTTCAGCACGACGTTGGTCGCACCGTCGTTACCGGTGTTGGTGGCCGAGATCGTGTACTGGATGACGTCGCCGGGCAGAACCGCACCATTCGGGTGGGCGGTCAGATCCGTGACGGTCTTGGTCGCACCGCTGAAGTCGGGCTTGTAGGTCGAGATGGAGGTGACGAACAGACCCAGCAGGTAAAAATCCTGCGCGGTCGAAGCGGTGATGGTGGCGCTGGTCTGCCCCTGCGAGACGCGCGCGGTGAGGTCGACGACGTCCAGGTCGATCCCGCTCATGCTGCGGGCGCCGCCTGTCAGCTGCGGCAGGTCGCCCGGGTTCGAGACCGCGACGCCCAGACGCGATCGGGTGCCGTTGAAAAAGTTGTTCGCCGGGTTGAGCGCATCCGACAGCGCCACACCGTTCCAGGAGAGCGAATCGCCGGGCAGCTGATCGTCCCCCTCGTAGGCAACGGCGCCCAGCTTGGCGTCGAAGCCGGCGTTCGGCACCACGAAACCGGACAGCGTGTCCGTCACCGACGGACCGGTCGAGTTGATGAGATCCAGCCCGTCGAAGATCGTCAGGTTGCGCGGCGGATCGGTCGTGAGGGTATAGAGGACCACCATGGCCCAGGCCGCGTAGACCGTGTCGTTGTTCAGGTTGAGCAGCGGCATGGCCGACACGTCGCCCACGCGGTACGCGCCGACGCCGTGGGCCTGCACCAGCGCGGTCACGTCCGCGGTGGACTGGTAGTAGCTGACGGCGGTGGCGGAGGTCGCGGTGAAGGACTGGTCGGCGGTGACCGTGGTCGAGAACGCGTCGGTGCCGGTGCCGGGCCGCTCGAGGATCGCGGCGGTGTCGGCCGGACCCGAGAACGATGCGCTCCAATAAAGGCGCGCGTAGGTGACGACCGCCCCCGCCGGCAACACCAGCATCGAGGTGCTGCGCGCGTTGGCGTTGGTCACGCTGGTGTCGGCGTTGGCCGTGGCGCTGTCCGCCGCCTGCCAGAATACGTCGGGGGCGGTGTCCGACGTATTGGTACCGCAGGCGCCCACGGTGCCGACCACCGGCGCCGGAACGCCCGGCCCGCAGTCATAGCCCAGCGTGTTGCCCAGCAGCACGAAATCGCCGTTCTGGTTGACTTGGTAGCGCAGCGCCGACGCGTGCGCCGGCGCTGTCGACGCCAGCAACAGGACCGCCGGCAGCAGCGCGCGCCGGGTGAATCGTCTGGCCCTCCGCATCCCCGTCATGGCTCCTCCTCGGCTCCCGGACCCTCGACGATGTGGAGCTCGCTGCGGCGGTTCTGCCGGCGGCCTTCGACCGTCTGGTTGGTCGCGATCGGCCGCTCCTGCCCATAGCCGGCGCTGGTCAGGCTCTTCTTGCTGATGCCGTGCTTGACCAGCCACTTCACCACCGAAGCCGCCCGGCGCTGGCTCAGTTTCTTGTTGTAGCCGGGTTTGCCACGGGAGTCGGTGTGACCCTCCACCCGTACCTTCTTGATCTCGGGGTGATCGACCAGGATCTTGACGACGGCCTGTAGGATGTAATCGCTCTCTTTCAGGATCTGCGAGCTGGCGGTCTTGAACTTCACTTGCTCACGTATCCGGATTTGTCCGCCTTCGATCCGCACCACCGGACATCCGTTGCGCGCCGGGTCGTCGCTGTGCGGGCCGGGGTCGGCCGGGCAGGCGTCCTCACCGTCGAGGATGCCGTCGCCGTCGGTGTCCTTGGGCGGCGGACACCCGTTCTTCTGGGGATCGTCCGACTTCTCGCCGGCCTCCGTCGGGCAGGCGTCCTCGGCGTCGACGATGCCGTCGCCGTCCTGGTCGGGTGGCGGAGGTGGGGGGGGCGGCAGCGGTGAAGGTGCAGGTGGGGGCTTGCGCGGGGGCGCGGCGACGGGACGTGGCGCGACGCGCGGGGCTTCGACGGGTGGGACATACTGCATCCCAACGAGGGCGCGCACCGTCGGAGAGCCGGGGGCGTCGGTGAGGCCGGGCGCCGCGCCGACGCTCAGCGTCCAGCCGCGCGCGACGCCGAAGTGCGCGCCCACCAGCAGCTCGACCGGCGACGTGACGGCTTCGGCGAAGTGCGCGCGCGAGGTGCTGAGATAGAGCTCCGGCCCGATCAGCACCCGCGGCGAGGGACGCACGCCGGCGGCGACCGCGGCGGTCAGCTCGTCGCCCGGCCCCAGCGAGCAGTCGCACTTGGAGGTCGGCCGGATGTGATAGCCGAGCCGGGCCGCCCAGCTGAACTCTCCGACGTTGCCCGCCAGCAGCACCCGCGGCCACACACGCCACCCTCCGTCGCCGGTGAAGTCGGGCGCGTCGCCCGTCGGCGCGAACACCTGGACGCCAACTGCCCCGGTGAACCGCCCGCCCCCGTCGCCGAACAGCCGCAGGTCGACCCCGAACCGCGTGTCACCCAGCGCGCTGTGCGGGGGAATGGCATAGCTGAGGTTGTTGAGGACCAGCGCCGTGCCTTGTTGGTACAGGACCACCGGCACGTTCACGTCCAGCCGCAGGCGGTTCGCCAAGACGACGGCGGCGCCGGCGTGGGCCACCAGCTGATCGCGGAGCAAGGACGCGACAGCGTTGCCGTTCTGGTCGTAGACCACCAACGGTTTCCAGGCGCCGTCCAGCACCAGGTTGAAAGCGGGCCGCGCGCGGCCGCGAAAATCCAGCGATTCCAGGGTGAACCAGTCACTGCCGGCGCCCGCCGGCTCGAAGCGGTCGACTGCGAATCCCGTGCCCGCCGTCGTCTGCGCGCGCGCCGCGCTGCCTGCCAGCATGGCCAGACCAGCGGCGCCCAGCGCGACTAGAGTCGTAAGCGTCCGGCCGTGCGTCTGGTGTCGTGAGTGAGAGCTGCTGCGCGAAATCGGGATCTCCGGACGAAATCGGCTCCCGACCTGGCCCGGCTCCTCAACAAGCTCTATCGGCTCTCAGGAGTCCGAACTTCAATCGACGATGATCGGCGCGTCTTCACTCTGCCTTCCCGGCAGCGGGGCCGAAGGCCCGAAAACCCGAGGCCGGGCGCGGCTAACGGAAGGACTGTCATCGGCAAAGCGTCATGTCGGCTCGACGCAACCGGTTGCCGACATCCGGTCGGCCACTGTTCGCGTTCTGGAGCGCGAGGGAGCCGGCTGGCGTCGTTCGCGCGCGGGCCGCTGACGCTCGTCCTTACGCGCGCCGCCTTCACTCTTCCCTGCGCAACCGCAGCTCCTTCGCTGTCCCGAGGAGGAGGCCTAGAGACAAGACCGAGACGTTTGCACCAGAACTTCGTCGCACCGGAACGATCGCGTCGCTTCGTCTCGACCATCGTGCTCGGAAGCTTTGACCGCCTCTCCTTCCTCGCTTACCGTGGTCGCTCCCATTCCGGGAACCTGGAGCTCAACAACGATGAAACGAGCGCTGATGCGGTCGCTCCTGTTGGTGGTGGCGTTGTCGTCCCGGCGTGTCTGGGCGCAGGACGAGGAGTTGTCGTTCGGACAGTCGGGGCATGTCGCGATCTCGGCCGAGCGGCTGTTCGGTTTCGTTCACACCGAAGAGAGCGAGAATGGAGCGAGCGCTTCGGCCAACACGCTCAATCTCCTGAGTGCCCCGACCGCCCTGATCGGGACGGGCTACACCTGGCCGCGGATTGGCTTCGACTTTTTCGTCTCGCAATCCGTCAGCATGGGGTTCGCCGCGTCCTACTTTAACGTTTCGCCGACCACCGGCTCGATCAGCGGGTTCCAGCTGGCGCCGCGTGTCGGCTATGCTGCCAACGTCACTCCGAAGCTCGCGATTTGGCCGCGCGGCGGAATCACGTACGAGTACGTCAACACTGACAACGGAGGCGGGACTTCGGGCACGCAATCGTTGTTTGCGCTCACACTCGAGGCGCCCTTCGCGATTCTAGTCGTTCCCCGAGCCGCGTTCCTGATTGGACCCACGCTCGATATCGGCCTCTCCGGGACCGCCTCCGTCGGCGGTGCCAGCACCGACCAGAAGTTCACCGATTTCGGCCTTCAGTTTGGGCTTCTCCTCTACATCTAGCGACGTCGACCAAGCGGCGCCACATCTCCCGGTACCATCGGAGGATCGTATCCGGGTTGAGCGACGATTCCCTCATGGCCGGCGTCCCAAGTACGCGCACGCGCCATCGCCGTCAGGCCTACCGGATCGACGCACAACCTCGCGATTCCACGCCGGATCTGTCGGCTCATTTTCAGCACATGACGCGGGTGCGGCTGGCTGCCTCGCCGAGAGCTTTCCGACCTAGCTTCTTGCCGAGCAAAGCGAACCTTCGCCTCTCGCGTCCGCCATCTATCGCGGGACCGCACCATCCCGCGCGGCGTGGGTCGGATCGGCCTCCTCCGGCGGTGTTCAGGCTGCGCGGGCGAAGAACGCCACGGACGAGCCAATCATCAACAGGGCGATGCCGACGCCGGTCCAGTAGAGCGCACCGGAGACACGACGTGCCCGATCGACGACGAGGGCATAAGCGAGGCAAAAGGGCACCAGGACAGGGAACACGTGGCGAAAGTCTTCGTGAAACTCGTTGGGCACCCGGACGCGGAACGCCACGAGGAAGATGAGCATGGTGACGACCGCAGAGGCGTACACGCGATATTTTCGCCATGGCACGCGCCGCAGAAAGATCACGCCACACAGGCACACGGTCACCATGGCGAGCAGGAGTAACTTGATCGCCACCGCCAGAGCCGTGGAGCGCGCCGCTTGGAATTCTGGCCCCAGTGGCAAAACGCCGAACAGGCTCGATTTCGCGAACCGATTCCAGAAATAGTCCGGCTTGGGGTAGTTGGGCGTTGCGTCCATGCGGCGGATGAAGTCCGGCAGATCGAAGAAGATGAAGCGACTCGGCGTGTCGGCCACGGGCGGCACGTAGCGTCGGTCGCAGGAATGTCCCAGGACCTCTTGGCACAGCGTGTGCGGGCTCTGCTCCAGGCGCGAGAAGACGGCCAGGACGGCGACCGCACCGAGGACCACGAGCGCGATCGCGATCCGCGTGACGTCGCTTCGGGCCACCTTCGTCGTGCGGAGGTGCACCAGCGCGAACAGGATCAAGGTCGCCCCCGCGACATAACCGGAGGCCTTGGTCAGGATCGCCAGCGCCGATGCGACCAGTGCCTGCCAGAAGTCGCGGGGGTGTCGCTCACTATCCCACCGAGCGGTGAAGTAGATCGCCGCGAGAATCAGCGGCGAGGCGAGCGCGTCGTTGTGAACGCGCACCGAATTGAGAACACTGGACGGCCAGAAGACCACCAGCGCCGCCGCCAACCACTGGGTGGCGGGAGCAACCCCGAAGCTCCGGATGACCAAAAGAGCCAAGACCACGAAGCCGACGAACAGGAGCAACGAGAGCCACTGGAGCGCGAGCTCGAACGGCATCCATCCGCCGGCGAGCAGGCTCCTGGACCACGCCGCTCCCAGCGCGTAGTAGAGCGGCGGGTGCCCGCAGGCGAGACACGCGGACATGACCGGCAGGCGTAGGTGCTGCGCGATCGCATGGATGTAGTACACATGCGACAGTCCGTCGTAGTTACGCTCCGACACCGAGGTGTACGTAAGGTAGTCCGTATACAGCGCTACGCCCGCGAGGACGATCGCGATGGTGCGCCGATCGAACTGCAAGCGCCGCAGGACACACAGTGCCACGCCCGCGCTGCTCAGGAAGACGATTGCCAGCATGGGTTCACGATGCGGGAGAATCCAGAGACGCGGCTAAAGAAAGCAATGGGAGGTCCCGAGCTTCGGGCCACCTCCCAGACCGGGCGCACCTCCCTCGACAATCATCTGCGCACCCTGGCATCCATCGACCTCTTCACCGTCCCGACCGCCACCTTCCACACTCGGAACGGAAACCGTTCCTCGATCCCTCGAAAAAGCAGGGGGCCCATCTCAATTCGTCTTCGTGACGAGGCCATCCTGCCACCGGGTGCGTGCTTACTTGGACATGACAAGGAGTGCCACGGAGTTAGCGGCCAGGGAGAACCCTGTGACAGCTCCGTTCGTGAACGCGACGGCCGTGTCCGGTGCCGGGGCACCGCCGCCGACCATTCGGTAGACCTGCGCAGAACCTGCCGGTGCGAAGTTTTTCAGCGTGATGGAGAGGCCGGACTGCGCGGCGCCGCTCACGTTCACGAGCATGATCCAGACCTTGGTCGGGGCGGTCGGCGAGTCTGACGCGGCGTACACGTTGACACCCGCATTGGGGCTGGCCGCGCCGATCGAGAACGCGCCGAAGCCTGCGCCGTTGCCGTCGTAGTTCCGATAGATGGCCATCGCGTTGTAGATGGGCAGATGGGTCGATCCGTGCACGAGCGTCGTCCAGTACGAGGCGACCTGATAACCGAGCCGTCCGTACATCCCGAGGACATCGGCTTCCTGGGTTCCGGTTGTGGGGTCCGGCGTGCTGCCGTTGCCACCGTCGTTCGGGACGGTGTACTCGCTGACGCAGATGCCTGTCCCAGGGTAGGTCGAGTTGATCCAGCCCTGGACATCCGGAGCGACCGAGGTGGTCGTCGAGTCCCAGAGAGCCGAAGTATCCCCCAGACCCTTGCCGGGTAATGGGTAGTGCATGTCGACGCAGTCGAGCAGCCGCACGTGCGTCGAGGCCTCCTGCGCGGCGGCCAGCTTCAGGATGGCCATGGTCAGCGAGTTGCTGACGGTATACGGCCCCGCGGGGCTACCGCACTCGACGTTGGGCAGCGCGACGAGGTCTTGGGCATTCTCGGTGGACATGAAGAGCACAGAGGCGGTGGGGTCGGCTGCTTTGATGGCCTTCGAATATGCCAAGGTGCGGTTGATGAAGTCCTGGTTGAGGCTTGTCCCGATGCCGGCGTTCGTCGTGTAGAAAGGCTCGCACCACGTGCCCGGCGGATAGAGTGAAGGGTAGATATCCGTACGGAGGGCCTGCCAATTGTCAGGCTCGTTGTCGAGCTGGTAGTACCTCACGCCGCCATTCGCGGCCGATCCGAACGTCGACACCATGTGCGTGACCCAGGAACCCATGAACGACGTGTCGAGCACGCCCGAGCCCTCGTCGACCACCTGTTCTTCCGACGCACCCAGCGTCTGGCAACAGGTCGAGATGGAGGTGCCGCCGGCACAGTCCGGTGTCCCCGGGTTCGGCGTCGCCATGCTCGCGACCCACCCGGAGATGGGAATCGTCATGAGCGTGTCGGCATGCTGAGCGATGTTGTATTGGACGAACTGATCCGAGCTCGTCGTCAGCGAGGGGTCGGGAGTGGGAGAGGTGAATCGACCCTTGTAGTTGGCGCAATTCCAGTCGTCACCCGCGTTTGAGACGTCGATTTTCCAGTTGTACGAGCTCGTGGCGTCACCGCCCCAGCGGTTGAGCGCGGCGAGCTTCATCGAGTCGTCGTTGGCGAGCGCTACGCCATATATCCCCGACGAGATGGGTGTTCCCTGGGAATTCGCGTCCACGACTACGCTCGTCGTGCTCGAGGAGGCGACGCAGGTCTGCGACGGCCCGCAGAGTTGGGAGGGCGGGCACCCGCCGCAGGTGTGCCCGCAACCGTCGTCGCCGCACGTCTTCCCATTGCAGTTGGAGGAGCAACTCACTCCGGAGTCAGGCGTGGCTCCAGTCGACCCGCCTGGGGAGCCGGTCCCACCGGCACCGCCCGAGCTGCCGCCACCAGTGCCGGATCCACCTTGCCCGATGGCCCCTCCCGAGCCGGTCGGCGCCGTATTGCCAGCTCCGCTCCGGGTAGCGCAGCCGCCGAGGGCGCACAGTGCGACGATAGACATCAGCGATCCTAGCCGGATCCTTTCGTAGACGGACCACTCCCGCCCGGGATACGCGGATTCAGCCTTCGCGTGACGTGGTAGAGGCATCGCCTACTAAGGGGAGTATAGCCGCCGATTGGTGCAATCATGGGAAGCACGTCCGGCACAACCGACCGTCGGCGTCATCGTCATGCATTTCTGCCGAGCGGCGGCGTCACATCTTACTTCGCACGGCGAAGGTCTCCAGGATGGCGAACCCCTGGGTTGGCGCCGTAGCGATCGTGGCTCCGTCGGCGCTGACCTGTCCGTCGCTGAGCTTGGCCCAGTCACCGAACGGCGCCCAAACTTGCCCTACGTCGAGACCGAGGCCCCAAAACTCGACCGCGCTGTTGGCGGGCAACGGCGGCGTCGCGTTGTTGGGCACAGTGATCGTCGCCGCCGGACAGAACTGGGTCTCGAGGGGTGTGGCGCCGAACAACAGAACGAATGCGTACCGCGCGATACCCGGAACGGCCGTTTCCTTTTCAACCGGGATCTGGACGATGCGGAAAAGTTGTTGTTCGGGCGTGCTGTAGCTCAGCGTATCGATCGTCGCGGTCGCCCCGGTGGGCAGCGACAACGTGACGCCTGCCGACACGGCGGCGCCGCCCGGTACGAAAGGCGCGCCAGCGGCGGGCAGAGCGGCGGTCGTCAGGTTGCCGAACGCAGTCGTCGCCATCGTCACCGGCACGGCCAGCTCCGCCCATGCCACCGAATCGCCGAACTCCAACATGGGCTTCGTCAGCGTATGATCAAGCGAAACCGTGAAGCTTCCCGACGCGGAGGTCGCGGAGGACAAGGCGAGATCGAGACCCGAAACTTGGACGAACACGTTGGGCACGGGCGCGCTCGTAAGATCGACGATCGTTCCGCTGGCGGAGGCGAACTGGGTGGGTGCCGGTGCGCCGCCGTATCCCGGTCCAGTCGGGCAGGCGCCGGTAAACCCGCCGTCGGCGCCACTCGTACCCCCAGCACCGCCGGTACCCGAAGACGAACCGCCGGCACCACCGGCGCTCACCCCAGCGCCGCCGATACCTTTTCCGCCCGAACCGCCACCGCCCGCTGCGCTCCCGCCGGCACCCGACAGCTTTGTTGAGCCCCCGCACGCGCCGACGCAGGCCATCGAGGCCCCCAGCGTAATGATCATCCACCGGCGCGCGTGCTCGCTCATCTCGACGCCTGTTCCATCTTGCGACGAGGCTGGCCTAGAGTATCGGCGGCGTCAACGAAGTCGCCTACCGACGCGGCTCGCGCTGCGCGCGCCTAACCGCTCAGGGGGACGTTGTCGTTGACCCGCAGCCGCATTCAGCGTCCCGCCTTCGCCATGACCATCACCGGCGCCGGCTGGCTGACCGCGTGCCAGAGCAACTCGAACGACCCCTTCGTCGTCGTCTCGAGGCAGGCGACCTGCCCCTCGCCCACCGCGAAAGTGGCGACGCGATCCGCCTGCACGGGTGTCGTGCTGGCCGACGACCCCTGGCAATCGCGGTCGGTGCCCGTGACGGCCGGTGCGGTGTAGAGCGAGCCGCCGCCGAACTGCGAGTAGGCGTGCAGGTCGATCGGCCCGGCAGCCACGACCTTGGCGACAGGCCCCCGCGCCTCGACGACGCCGCGCTCGCTGTTCGCGCTCTTGGCCGAGGCGATCCCGGTCCCGCCGAAGGTGGCGAGCGCCAGCGCGACGAAGCCGGCGAACTTGGTGGTGAAGGGCGAGAGGCGCTTGGTGGAGGTCATGGTGGCTGTCCTTTTCCGTTCGGTTGTTTGTCTTCGGTACGTCTCGAACGGATTCTCTTAAAGCAACAGCCGGGCCAACCTCGACGCTGCCGCAGATCCGCGCGCGCGACAGGCACACCCAGTGTCCTGTGCTCATCGCGGGCACGGCACTGAGCACGACGTGCACAATCAGTGCACGGGCGAACTCGAGCAATCGGTCACCTGCGAGGGGGGCGGGTCCGGTCCCCCCGCTCGTCTACGCCCTGGCGGAGCGCCCCATCGGCACACCGGTGCTGGTCTTCGCGTCGCTGGTCTGCCGGCTCGCCTGGCTGCCGCATACCTAATCGCGCGCCTCCGAGAAGACAGGAGGCGATTTCCCGACCTGCTGAGCTATCTTCTTACATATGATATACTATAAACAGCGTTGCAACTTACCTATTATTCAACCGGAAAGTCGCCCAGCCGGCTCGCGCCGACCCGTATCGGCCGCTATCACCTCATCGGCAGGCTGGCGAACGGCGGAATGGCCGAAGCGTATCTTGCGCTGTCAGGCGAGCTACCCGCGCTTCGGTCCCTCGTTGTGGTCAAGCGGATCTTGCCCCACCTGTCCTCGCAAGAGCAGTTCGTCCGGATGTTCCTTGATGAGGCGCGTATCGGGGCGCAGCTCGACCACCCGAACATCGTGCGGATTTTCGAGGTCGGCCGAGACGGCGACGACTACTTCCTCGCGATGGAGCCTGTGCAGGGCAAGCCACTGTCCGCCGTTCTACGCAGGGCGGTGGGGGCTAAGAGGCCGCTCGGGCACGCGCAAGCGGCCTTCATCGTTGGGCAAGCGGCGAACGGTCTGGGTTACGCCCACGCCCTGACCGATGCGGCGGGGGCGCCTCTCAACATCGTCCACCGCGACATCTCGCCGCAAAACATCCTCCTGTCGTTCGACGGAGCGGTCAAAGTCATCGATTTCGGCGTTGCCAGCGCGCTCGGGAGGATCACCGAGACAATCCCCGGAGGCCTCAAGGGCAAGATCGAATACATGTCGCCCGAGCAGGCCTCGGGTGACAGCGCGGACCGGCGTTCCGACATCTTCGCCCTCGGCGTCGTGTTGTGGGAGGCGCTCTCTGGTCGACGGCTTTTTCGTCGCCGCACGGAGCTCGAGACGATGCGCGCGATCTTCGACGAGCCGATTCCGCGGATTCCAAACGCCGCGTCAGTCCCTCCGCGGCTGGAAAACATCGTCATGCGTGCGCTTGAGAGAGAGCCAGAGGACCGGTTCCAAGACGCTCGCGAGATGGCGCTGCTCCTGCAACAGCACGCGTTCCGCAGCGATGGCTTCAACCTGATCCAACTGGCCTCGCAAATGAAGAGTCTGTTCGCGGCCGATCACGCCGGTTGGAAGGCCGCTGCCGGCGCCGGCCTGAACGTAGCGGGCAAGCGCCCGCGCATGATCACGGCATCCTTTTCTCTCGCGACCAGCGCTGATTCCCACACCGCTGGGCCGACCGTGGCACTCCAAGGCAGTTCGGTGCCCGCGATTCCGTACCTGGCCGGCCCCGAGAGCGAGCCGCTCGACAATGAAAAATCGTCCCTAGCGAAATCCGTCCCACCGAACGAGCGGCCGTGGCCTTCACGCCTCTGGACAGGCGGAAGCATCATATTGCTGGCACTTCTCCTCATCGCAGGCCGATTCCTGTTTACGCGACCAGTACCGATGTCGATGGCCGGGGTCCTGCCGACGAACGCCACCAAGGCGCCGATGATCGTCATCCCGATACCACCCTCTGAGCCCTCCCCAGCTGAGAAGACCGTGGCCACGCCTCCCCCATTCCAACAAATGGAACCGGCCAACCCCAGCTCCGCCACCAGTCGACCGGCTCCGGTGACTCTAGCTGCTCCCACTCGGGATCTGCCTGCATCGCCGCTTCGGGACGATGCAGCCGCGCACGATGGGTCTCCTCCAATCCCTCCAGTTAGGCGAGCTGCGGTGCGCGCCCATAATGTCTTCGCTACGCGAGCGACCAATCTCCGCCGCCAGGCCACTACCCGCCGTCTGGCCAAAGCGAACGCGGGCAAGCGGGCAATATCCGTCGCCCAGCGGAAGGCGGTTCCCACGAACTCCGCGAATCCCGAGCAAGGGCCGACGATACCCCGCCCTCCCTGGCACGACCCGTTCGATTGACGGCGAAGCGGTCCGGCGGGTGCCTCGCAACGTATGCGGGCCACGACCAGACGTTAAGCCCTTGGCGAGATCGGGCCGATCATGTACGGTTCCCAACGTCTCAGGAGGGCTGGTGATGGGGCGAAGGTGCTGGTCCATATTCTTGCTTGCTCCGGTTCTTGCTGCCATAGGTTGCGGCGGTTCCAGCGGCAAAGCTGCCACGCCAGACACAACGGCGTGCCCGCCGTCTTCGACCGACCCTGAGGGTCCGGCCCCCGCGTTCGTCCGAGCGCCGGCCGAGCCGTTGGTTAACGCCTTCCCCCAAGGAACGTGCCCCGGGGACACGACCCCGGCGTACATTGGGAAAGCGTACGGCCTCACCAACGTGAATCCGGCGCTCGGGCCTTCCTCCGACCCTGGCATTTTCGAACCGAACCAATCCATAACCTTCACCGAGCCAGCCTACGCGCAGATCACGACGACTGTCGGCGGCTGCGTCTTCAATTTCAGTGTCGGGGCCGGTGTTGCGTCGGCCAGCGGGGTCACCAGCTTTGGCGCCTCACTCTCGAACGGGCCAGTCTCTTGCGCCTCCAATAACAGTACGGGACCGATCACGGCGACGTTCGCGGATATCTCTCTGATCTCGGACGGGACCACGCTCATGACCACGTTCCCGATGACCGGGTCGGTGAGTGGATCCGGCATCGATGGTGGGGCAGACGCCGGCAACAGCGAGCCCTTTTTGGAGTACATCACGGCAACCCGATAGGCGTTTGCCGGGCATCTCGACCGATCCGAGCGAGCAGGAGCAGTCGGGCCCGAACGAGACCGTGATCGCTCAGTTCCCGTCGTGTGCCGAAACCGCGCCGAGGGCGTTCACGCGGCCTCCCGGTGGTAGAAGTTGAGCAACCCGCCGAGCCGCTCACGTCGCTCGTGTCGTCTGCGATCGCGTTCGAGATGCTGACGCGTCCGAGGTCGTGTAGCCAACCGGCCAGCTCGACGGCGTCGATTTCGGTCGGCGGCAGCCCCATCCCCTGCGCGGCCGTGCGCGCCAGCTCCGCCACGTTCCGCGAGTGACCGAGAGTGAAGGTCGATTTGAGGTCGGCGAAGTCGGCCAGGACCAGAGCCACGTCGCGTACGCTCTCGACGATGCGGTGTGGATGCGGCTCCGCCGCGATCAGCGACGTGCGGACCGAATCTGCGCACGCCTCGCGTAGAACGTCGTCGCGCGCGTCGAGGAAAGTGCGGCACACCGCGGGGTCGAACTGGCCGCCTGCGCGCTCGCTGATTACGCGGCAGGCGAACGGCTCGCCTCCCGGCAACCGAAGTAGCATCGCCGCCGTCTCCACGACGGCCAAAATCGCCGCCACCGGCGAGAGAGCGGTGCCCCGCTTTCGGCGCGGCAGCCCCTTGCCGTCCCACCGCTCGTACGCCTCGTCGAGCGCGCGCACGACCACCTCTCCGAACCCCAGGCGCCGCGCAAGCTGTGCCGCCACCTCGCAGCGCGCGGCGAATATGGGCGGCACCGCTGCAGGCGCCTTGACCATGAACCTCGCCACCGTGGCCCCGCGACGGACCAGGCCTTTGCTTCGAGCGAAGCCGCGCACAGCGCCCTTGAACATCTGCGCGGGCGAAGCAGCGTCGACCGGACCGAGCGCGAGGTGCAACTCCTGCTCGTCCCCCATGAGCAACGTCTCCTCGTGCGCGGTGGCGCTGCAGCCGAGATGGCGCAAGACGCCGGCGTAGTAGGCGTCGGACAGGAGTGCTCCTTCGAGGCCCGCACGTCGCGCCAGCTGCAGACCGATGAGCGCCGTGCGCGCTCGACCTCGCCGAGTTCCTTCCGACGCCATCGTGGGGGGGCACGGTGACGATCGCGGGGACGACGCCGATCGGACCTTTCAACGGCGACGTCATCAGTGTTCAGGCCATCTGCGGCGGAGGAACCTCGATTGCGGTCTACGTCGCGGACAGCCACACCGGAGCGGGAATCGACCGGCTGACGGACTGTCCTCACCGCCAACCGCGGTGATCTTCGGTGCGAACGTCCTCCGTCGCGTGGCTTGAGGACGTTCATGTCCAGGGGGCCTTTCTTCGAAGTAAGTCGAACAATTAGACGCAAAAGAACTCAGCGGCACTTCCCGCCACCGTTCTGCAACAGCGTCCACCTTGGCAAGGTAGTACTTCAGACCTGTCTTTTCAGTAATTAAGCGGCCGATCGTCAAAACGACGGTGCGTGAAAAGACGCGAAAGAGCGCGAAAAGACGCGAAAGAGCGTCCGGCGACTCCCTCGTTTCTCCCTCATGTCGCCGCCGGGGACTCCCTCGTGTCGCTCGAGATGGCGCCCAGCCGCTTCGGCGAGTCGCAGCCCGGATCGCTCCTGTTCGAAAGCTCGGGCGAGCTTCACGCGGCTTCCCGGTGGTAGTACCTCAGCATTCCGCCGACCCTGGGCGCCGGTTGATCCGTCCATTCGTGTGCTCACTGGCTGACGTCGGTCGATCAGCTCGTTCTCGATTCCTTGATGGTTCGGATCTATGCCCGCACGGCGCGGGCGCTTCGCGCGGCGAAGCTCCTCAGAAATCCATGTCTGCCGCTCGTGCGTGCCGTTCCTAAACGCAGAGATCGGGCGGAGCGGCCACTCAGATCGCGCCGCCTCGTCGCGCAGCGGCTTGGGCGGAGCGCCGGTCGATTCGCGTCGCGAAGCGCGCGCGCACCAGGTCAAGGACCAGCGGCCGCGCCGCGCGCGGGTTCCCGCTGTTGAAGGGCGGGGCCGGGTCATACTCGAGGCCGAGCTGGATGGCCTCAGCGACGGTGTCGGACGCCAACAGCGCGGCCAGCCCCAAGGCGAGATCGATTCCTGCCGTCACGCCGGCGGCGGTGACTCGGTTGCGGTCGACGACCACCCGCTCCTCGACCGGGATCGCGCCGTACGCCGCCAGGAACGGGAAAGATGCCCAGTGGGTGGTCGCCCGGTAACCGCGCAGCAGGTCGGCCGCCCCAAGCACGAACGACCCGGTGCAGACCGAGGTCACCCAGCTGGCGGCGGCGCCGATCTCGCGGACCCAGCCGATCGTCTCGGCGTCGTCCATGAGATCGATCTGGCCGCCGCCGCCCGGGACGCAGAGGACTTCGGCGGCCCGGACATCCGCGAAGGTCGCCGTCGGCACTAGCACGGCGTCAGTGTCCGAGACCAGCGGCGCGCGCGTCCGCCCGACCAGGTGCAGCCGGGCGCCGGGCACGCGATGGAGGACTTCGTAGGGACCGGCCACATCGAGGAGCGCAACTCCAGGATAGAGCAGAAACGCAATGTCGAGGCTCATACGACGAGTACTGTGGTCCGCGGCGAGGCCTGGCGTCTATGACAACTAAATGGCAATTTCTGCCAATGCCCGACCAGATCATCATCGTCGTATTCGACGGCGCGCAGTCGCTAGACATCACCGGCCCGACCGAGGTCTTCGTCCACGCCGCGCGCGAGCCGGGCGGGCGGCCCTACCGGATCGTCGTCGCCAGCCGCCGACGCGCCATCACGACTTCGTCGGGGCTCTCGCTGGCGACCGCGCCGCTCGAACGGGTGACCAGCGGCCCGGACGACACCATACTGGTCGCGGGTGGCAACGAGGCCGGGATTACCGCCACCGTCCGTGACCGGCGGCTGCTGGACTGGGTGCGGCGGCGCAGCCGCAACGTCCGCCGTCTCGGCTCGGTCTGCAGCGGGACGTTCATCCTCGCCGCCGCTGGCCTGCTCGACGGACGGACGGTCGCCACCCACTGGTCGGCGGTCGCCCGCCTGGCGGCGTTCCGTCCAGGGCTCACGGTCGACGGCAACGCCATTTACGTGCGCGAGGGGCGTGTCTGGACCTCGGCCGGCATCACGACCGGTATCGACATGTCACTGGCGATGGTCGAAGAGGACTGCGGCCGACGGGTCGCCGATCGGGTCGCGGCGCAGCTGGTCCTGCACGCGCGGCGGCCGGGCTTCCAGTCGCAGTTCTCCGACCTGCTGGCCGCGCAGGCCCGGCGCGACGATCCGCTGAACGGCGTGCTCGCCTGGGCTGTGGTGCACCTGGCGGCGCTAGATGTCGAGGCGCTGGCTCAGCGGGCGGCGGTCTCGGTGCGCACACTCCATCGCGTCTGCGCGCGAGCGCTCGGCACCACGCCCGCCAAGCTGATCGAACGGCTGCGCACCGATCGCGCGCGCGTGCTGCTCGGCACGACCGGCCTTTCGCCCAAGGAGATCGCCGCCCACTGCGGGTTCCGCGACGCCCCCCAGCTCACCCGTTCGTTCACTCGCTCCTTCGGCGTCTCGCCGCGCGGGTACCGGCTGGTCCGCGGCGACCTCGGTGGCAGGGAGCACCCGGATTCACTGACGGGCCACGCCCCGCTTTAGTATCTATTGGGCCGAAGCCCCGGGCAGGTGATCTCTTCGACGCACGAGGGGACGGACGTACGCAACAAATACGACTCCGCGATGGCGACTCTCGGCTGTTGCGATCGCCGACAGAGCCTCGGAGTCCAGACGGGCGGCGAAGACGAGGGAACAGAGCTGACGCTTGCCTTCCTGACTCGCCTGATCTCCTCCGAGGTAGGCAGCTATGTGGCACCCGGTAAGGTGCTCAAGCGACAGCATTTCGCCGTCCAAGGCAGGCCCCGGTTCTGCGAACTCGGCTTCGTCGAGGGTGTCGACAAACGCATCCGGTACCCAACGAGGAATTCGGAGTGGTCGCGCTTGGCTTTTACCGTCGGTCACGGAAGAAGGATGGTGGGATGTCCACCAACCCGCGAGCTTCTTGGGAATGGTCAAGGACTCATAGACGTCGTGACGCGTGCTGCGGAGGTGGAGCTCGTGCCAGATTTCACGGGTCTTCACGACGCACTCGATGACGAAGCTCGAGTCGGGCCATCCGACGACGTCCCCGAGCTCGACTTTGGATATGGCTCGGTGAGTGCGACCGAACCCGTCTCGAGCAACGACTTGAGGTTCGCGAGGACCTTGGGCCACCCACCTGACACCTTCTCGATCAGCTTCGAACCCTCGCGCTCCATCGCGTGCCGAATCGAGAGCTTCAACGCCGATCCGCTCGGCTCGATCTCCATCGTGCAGAGCGAGAACCCTTCGTGCTTTGCGTCGACGTACTGATGTTCCCACCGAATCACGAGGCGCTTGTTCGGTTCAGCCTCGACGATCTCGCCCACGTCGCTAACGTACCCGCTCGGCTGCACCATCCTCCACGGCGAGCCCGCGGTCCACCCGCTCTCGCAGCGCGTGCCGAACCAGTACTGCTTCATGAACTCCGTATCCTCCGTCAGCGCGGCCCACAATCTCTCGGGCGTCGTGCGGATGTACGTGACGTAGACGAACTCGCTTCTGGGGACTGTGCTCATGATGGTCTCCTTCGGGGACGATTCGACTGGTCGCCGTTTTCGAGGCGATGCTTCAGATCGCTCAGCGCCTTGAGGTGCGGACGCTCGAACTTGGCGATCCAGCGGTCGTAGATGTTCTGCAGCGGCACAGGGTTGAGGAAGTGCAGCTTCTCGCGCCCGCGCCACTGCACCGCGATGAGGTTCGCGGTTTCGAGCAGCGCAAGATGCTGCGTGACCCCCTGGCGGGTCATGTCGAGGTGCGTGCAGAGCTCGCTCAGGGTCTGGCCGTCATTCGCGTGCAGGCGGTCCATGAGCTTGCGGCGTCCAGGGTCGGCAATCGCCTTGAAGAGCAGATCTTCCGCGTCGCTCATGCCTGAACTTATAGGCAAGTAGTTGCTTGCGTGTCAAGCCAAGAAACTCACGTCCCAGGAGAGGTCGTCTTGTCCGGCGGAGCCTACCGGTCGACGGCGGCACCGCCGCAACGGCGTAGATCGGGGTCCTGCGGGATGAGGTTGCCTATCGCGTTCACGCCGGGCGCGGCGAAGCGGCGCGCTAGAGCCCCGGGTTTCCCGGCAGCGCTTGCGAGAAGAAGCACATCGGTTGTCCCGTTCCGCCGCACGACGGAAAACCGGTTCCCGTGCAGCCGGGAACTGTCGCGCAGGCCCCCGCCGCCTGGGAACAGGGGGTCAGAGATGTGAGATCGGCGCAAGCGCCGGCTGTCCAGCTGCACTCGCCGTACTTGCCGCCGCAATCGCTCTCGCTGGTCAGTGTCGTGCACGATGTCGCCGTCCCGGCGCAGGGGTCGAACGTCCCGATGTCGTGGCTGGCCTGGCTCGCCTCGCCTTCGCAGCCGCCGTGCTGGTACCACCGATTCAACGAATCGGACGTCGTCGGGCACCCGGCATCAACACCGATTGAGAGGGCGGCGTCCGGCAGGCCCAAAGCCATCGTGCGCAAGCACACCGCGTAGGCATCGAGGTCGCCCTGCATCGCCGCCGGGAGGGTCGAGTATTCGCGCCCGCACTCGTCGAGCATCGAGGTCGTGCAGCCGCCGAACTGCCAGACGAGTGTGGTGCACGTCGCGGCCCCGCCTCCACCCGCGTCCAGGTTGCGGGCGACCTGGTCCGCGCGCCCGTCGGAAGTCGACATCGTCCGATCGGTCGAACCATCGGCTGGCAACTTCGCGCTCCCGCTCCCGCAGGACGAGGCAACCAACAACAGGAAGGCCAGGGTGCGCCAACCGCGGTAATTCATGGCGGAGATCGTGGGCCAACCGCCTCGCGCGTCCAGCGACGGACGGATTTTCCACCGCGCGGCGTGACCGATCGCGCACGCCAGGAGACTCAACTGGCTCCGGCAACCCTTGCGGCTAGAGGCTCTTGGCCGGCAACTCTTGCGCGGTTCAGGGGCTATAGAGGCCGGTTCGCCTAGAGAACGGGCCTGTGGCATGCCGACTGCAACGCACCGGACTTACGCGGCAGACGCGCTCTTGGAGGACACGATGAAACGGCGACACCATCGATGGGGATTGGCCTTGGTGATTGGGCTTTCCTTTTCTGCGCTGCAGACTTGGTCGCAAAGGAACACAGCCCTGGCAGCCGGCGTAGCCATCTTTCCCACAGGGATTCGACCGACGGGATACAAGCTCGGACTGCTTGCCGCGGCGTGCTCCATGGGCGGAGTCTGGTCAGACGCAGAAGGCTTACCGCCTGCCGATTGGCGTACGCGCGATGACCAACGCTGCAAAGATCTCGTCGTTTCGGTTTACGGTCGGTTCGATTCCGCGCGCTACGAGCAGCTTCGTGCCGGCGACGAACAAGCCGTGAGCGATCTCTTGGCGAAGATTCGAGCGACGGAACCGCTCACGACCCGCGATCGAACCGTCACTCTGTTCCGAGACGTCTCGGCGGCGATGCATGAGGGAATGCTCGCTCGGCGGGCTAGCGACCGGGTGAAAGTCGACTACGATGCGGACGCCGTCGAAGCGAAACTGACCGACGACGAACGCACGGCGGCCAAGGCCCTGTCACAACACGACGCCCTCGATCGCCTGCTTGTCAGCACCGACGCGACCGCGACGGATCGGCGCGTTCTCGGGCTCCTGGCAGCCATGGATCGGATGGAGATGGCCCGCGGACTGCCGAAGCAGCTCAAGTTCTACGCGCTCGGCCACATTCTCACCACGGTCTTCGACGTCGCTCCTCCGTCCCCCGACGCGCTTAAGCCGACCGCGACGCCGCGTCCGGGAACCTGGCTTGCCTACCTCTCTGGCGTGGCGACGCGAGCGGGCCACCCCGCCTCCGACTCGCCGGCACTCACGCACAAGATGCGCGAGACGCTCGCGTGGAGCGGCGTCGGGCAGGGCTTCGCCGATCGTCTCCGGCATCAGGTCACCGCGCTACCAGACTCCGCCGTTCCGGAGCTGAGCCGAATCGCGACGGAGGTTGCGACGCGTCTCGAGACGGAGCGTGCGACCGCCGAGACACTTAGCGGGGGCCACGCGGAGAACGGAGCGACGAAATGACCTCGAGAATCTGGCTTGGGGTTCTCTCCAGCGCACTAACCATCGTCACAGCATCGCGGTCGTACGGTCAGCTCGCACCGCTCCCACAGTCAATCGCCCCCACGAATGCCGACCGATTGGCGAGCGAGTCCGTTCGGACTGAGCTGGCTGGGGACCATCCGAAGGCCCTTCAGCTCGCCGCTGACGCGATCAAGAGCGACCCCAACAATCCCTGGGGTCGCTATGTGAAGGGCGACGCCCTCGAATCGCTGCAACGTCCAGACGACGCGGCTTCATCCTTTCGCGAAGCAGAGGAGCACTTTTCGAAAGTCGAGATGTGGGGAAAGTCGATAGCGATTTGGGGACAGGCCAATGCCTTCTTTCAAGTCGGCCGCTGCCAAGAGTCCTCACCCCTCTACGAGCGATACGCTTCTTTAGTGGAGAAAGTCGACCGAGAGGCGGCGGCGCTCGCCCGCAGGTTCGAGAAGTCCTGCATAACGCGACCAGCGACAGCGACGCACTGATGCCCTCGCGGACGCCCCATGTGCCGAGGCAGGCGAGGTCCCGAGACTCGGACCCACATGAGAAGGACATAAATATCTTAGCGTTAGTGGCTTCCGTTCCTCTTCTTCTGTCGGCCGGACTTCTCATCGCTGGCGGCTATGCCTATGCGTTGACCGTGGGATTCGCTTCTGGCGCTGGATTGGGCCAGCACTCGACCTCCTCGATAGGCGCACCCGAATGCCCCGCCGCGAAGCCCCGTGCCCAACCAGATCCCACCGTCCCAGAATCGAACCGCCAGACTTCATGACAATCGCGGCAAGCGCGGGGGAGTCAGTGCGAGCCCCCGATGTGTCGGGGTTGTTTGAAGCTTTCGACTCCCCGCGCCTTCACTGTTTTTTTTGAGATCGCGTTCCGATAGGACTTCGATCATGTGATCGACGAAGGCACGCATGTTGCGCGAGCGGCCACGGCTCCATCATGATTATCGTAGGGCCGCGTGACTGCTCCCGTTCCGGGCGGATGGCCAAATTAGCCAACACGAACGCTCGGCCAAATTGCGAAGCCCGTCCACCTTGGCAAGGCGACGGAAAGGCGTTTCTGCCCGTAACGGCCTAGTGAAATCAGCGACTTGACCGCTCCGGATCGCAACCTGGACGTCCAGGCCGTTACGGGCAGGTGGTATCGACGGTGGTACCAGAGGCTCGTGCGTCCCGAAGCCGACGACCCGGCCGTGGACCGCGCTCCGATTGTCGGCAGCTCTTGCCGCCTCTGGCGTCCAAAGACCCGCGGTGATCAACAACACCAATCCCCATCGCCTCCGCCGCTCCGCAGAACGCACGATTCGATAATATCCCGGTTCATGTGGGGGCGACTCCTGTCCGCGGGTGGGACCCTGGTGGCGGTCGTTTGGTGGGTCTCCGCCTCGTCGTTGGCGAAGCCCGCTTCGATGAATCAGCCGCGCGCGGATGCATCGCGTGCCAAAGCGTCGCCCGCCCATCCATTGCACGGTGCCTGCTTTGGGGGCGTTCCCGAGGTTGCCGCCAGCGGCGTGTCCGATCCGAAAGACCTGACCATCGTCGGCGAGGGTCTCTACTGGGGCGGCGCGGGACTTCATCGACTGGACATCCGGACAATGAAAGTGAGCGACGTCGATTCCGCGTTTCACGCCGGGATCACCGACGTCGGCCCGATGGACGCGCGTCAGGCGTTCTCGCTCAACAGCCACGACGACATCCTGTCGTTCGATCTCAAGACCCACGCCACGCGCGTGCTGGTGCCGGGCCAGCTCTCCGCGACGACGGGGTTCTCGATCACCCATCCCCCCTTCGAGCTCGACGCGCATTACCTCTACTACCTCCGCAATGGACCGCCCTACCTGCGCGGCAAGGGGGACGGCCTCTTTCGAGTCGCGCGCGATGGGAGCACGCCGCCGGAGCTCCTCGGGTCGCCTCCGGGCACCGGCGACTTCATCGTCGACGGAGCATTCGTCTATTTCCGCTATCGAACCCCGGACAAGAAGCTGGCGATCATGCGCCGCAAGCTCGCGGTGGGCTCGACACCGGAGACCGTCGTCGAGCTCGATCGCCCGGTGGCCCCCGTGAGGATGCGAATCTTCGACGGCCGTCTCTACTACGTCGACGATCAGGCGATCTGGAGCGTGTCCGTCGGCGGAGGCGCGCCGCCGGTTCGCCACGCCTTCACCGGATCGGCCGGCGTCACCGACCTGCTCGCCGAGGGAGCGTGCCTCTATTGGTCGAACGGTCGGAAAATCCAGCGAGCGGCGCTGGATGTCGATTATCCCGCCTCTTCGGAGGTGATCGCGGACGAGCGGGACTACCACCAGAGCGCGCACCAGGTGACCGGACAGCGCACGCAGGTCCTCGCCTCCGACGGTCGATTCCTCTACTGGCCCGACGCGGCGGGCGATCGCATCATGCGGGCGCGGCGCGATTCGCATCCGTTGGCCCCGCGCCCCGAGCTGGTGGCGACCTGGATCGGACCGCAGCCCCGCGTGCCGGTCGCCGTGGAGCGGATCATCGTCGGCGACGGCTGGGGCTGCGCGGTCTATCCCGAAGGCGGTGCGCCGCACTGGCAGTGCTGGAGCGGCGCCGGCACGGCGGCCCCGCCGGCACGGATCGCCGCGCGAGAGATCCCCTGGCTGGCGGGCAACGTTCTTGCCGCCGGTCCGGACCGGATCTGCGCCATGGTGGACGATGAGGCGCGCTGCTGGTCAGCGGCGGAGGTCCTCGGACAGGGCCCTTCAGACGTGAACCAGGACCGACGGGCGTGGGGCAACTTGGTTCGGCTGGGCGTGGGCGGATCGTTCACCTGCTCGGCGATGGCCGACGTTTGGAGCTGCTTCGGTGATGACAGCTACGGACAGCTGGCCGACGGAGAGAAGGACGTCCAGCCGTTCGGTCACGCCGCAGCGCTGGGAACTTGGCACGGCTGCATCGCCGGGGGATCCAACCAGGCCTTCTGCTGGGGGCGGGGCGACGGCGGACAGCTCGGCTTCAGGCCGCCCGACGTCTGTCGTCGGGGTTCGGATCGACAGGCCGTCGCGTGCAGCAAGAGCGCACGTCGAATCCCGTTCGCGCTGCCGGAGTACGCGTCCCTGGTCGCGGGAGACATGTTCACCTGCGCGGTCAGCTGGAAGGAGGGCGTCTCTTGCTGGGGCGCGAGCCGGGACGGCCTGTTCGGCACGGCCGCCGCGTGTCCCCCGAGCTTGCTCAAGGCGTGGCCGACGCGATCGGGCCCGGTGGCCGCGCCGAAGGCCACCTGCTCGGCGAAGCCGGTCGCCGTCGCCGGCATCGCGACGCCCCGGACGATCAGCATCGGGCCCCGGGGCTTCTGTACGACGGTCGAAAAGCACGTGCGTTGCGGCGGCGCCATCCCCACGCCCACGACCGACGTCCGCGACGTCACGGTGAGCCCGGGAGATCAGGCCAGCGCGTGCGGCATCTCTGGTTCGGACGCGGTCTGTTGGGGCGCAGGCTATTCGCCCGCCGACAACCCCAGCCTGCCCGTGCACGTCGTCCTGGACAGAACGCCGGTGTCGCGCGCGGCCGTTTTCGATGAGCCGCCGCGATCGGGCCCGTCTCCCGGCGCACCGTCGGGCGCGTCGTCTGGTGCTTGGGACGCCTCGTGCAGGATCCACTTCGGCTGCGAACGCGCGACGCCACCCCTCGCGGCCTGTGCCCCGAGCATGAAAGGAGAAGCGTGGACGCAGCTGGCGGAGAAGGCCGACGCGCTGGCGGGAACCAAGGTGAGCGTCCGCGGGCCGTTGACCCTGAACCCGGTCACTCGCGCCCGCGGTTGGCGCGGCGTGCCCAGCGCCTCGATGGTCGCGCTGAGCGTCCAGTGTGGCCCGAACGAATGCTGCAATTACGGACCGCGACCGGTGGTGATCGGAGGCAGCGACGACAAGCTGGTGCTCGAGAAGCTGGAGTGCGTCGGCGACGATTCACGCACCTGCTGCAACGCTCCCGCCGTGGGGCAGCCCGTCATCGCGACGGGGACGCTCGAACGCGCGCGCGACGGCCATTGGATCCTGAGATCGCCCGAGGTTTGCGCGGTCGCAAATCAAAACGGACCTTGAACGTGACTTACGGGTGCGACGATCACCTTCAACCCGGTGAGCAACTCGAGCAACTGCGGAACGGCGGCGTCGGCCAGCATCTACTCGCAATACGCGCGAAGCGATGTGATCCTGACGGAGACGACGCAAGGCCACAGCTTCACCGCCTTCCTCCAGGGGTGCACGAACACCGCGGCGACGTTCTCGACGGTGGTCTACCCGGGTACGTACGAGGTCACGGTGAGTGGATTCTTCTCCGACCTACCGAGCCCGGCCTACGTCGGCATTCCGCGGCGACGGTCCCGTAACGGCGAGAGACCGATTCTGGTCCTCCCCCGCTCGCGGGCACCCATCCCGGGGCCCGGGCACCGTCCCTTCTGGTGACCCCATCGGAAATTGAAAGCACCCCGAGCGTCACGAAACAGCGCGAGGATTCGTCATCTCCGACGGGGAATCGCGGAACGAGGTCGTCGAAAAGGAGCGTCGTCACGCTAAGCGGTAGCAAAGTAGCAAGAATCGCGAAGGATCAGTCGGTCTCATGTCCCAGGGTACTTATCCATCGACCGGTCCCGATCAGTTCGGCCAGTTTTCGCCAGGTTGTGTTGGCACCAGCAACATCTGGAGCCTGAATGGCTTCTCTTATACGGCGACGTCCATGGGGCTCACGATCTACGTGAGCGGCCCCAATGGGAGTACGCTCGCGTTCGGTTTCAAATATGTGGGAGACGGATAACGACTGAATGGCGAACGTCGCGCTTGTCGGGAGCGCACCTGACAAGAAGGGCTGTTGTCAGCCTGTTGTCAGGTGACCTGAATTTCGATTCCGTGTCTCGGAGCGGAACGGAGCGAACCGGAAGAATCGAACCCGTCCACCTTGGCAAGGAGTTCGGCCCTTTCTTCTCCGACGGAGAAATGAGTAGAGACACGGGGGTACCGTCACAGGAAGTGTCGGGCCGTCCCGCCCCGTCTCGCTCAGGTGGTCATGCAAGTGGTTACCCCACGTTCTTGAGTGCGCCCTGCAACCGCGTGTAGCCCCAACCCGTATTCCGCGTCGCCATCTCGACGACGAGCCGCACGACCTCTGCCGCCGTCGGCGGCCACCCAGGCCCGCGACGAGCGCTGCCGTCGTACTTCTTGGCCAGGACCTGCCGGTACCACCGCAAGATCGTGTCCGGCGTCGCGATCGTTGTCCTTCGACCGAGCTTCTTGCCCGGAACAGCCAGCTTCCGCGGTTCGGCGTCGGTGAACCGCACCCGTTTCTTTCCCCGCCGCTCCATCAAGGCGCGGTTCACCGTTTTCAAGTACTCGATCTGGTCCGTCTGACGGCGCCCGACCCCCCACCCCACCCACGCCGCAGGGAACTGAAATGGCAGCGGCAGCGTCCCGGCTCCCGTCGCCTTCTCACGCCCCACGGATCGCCTTGTGCGCCCCACGATCTCGTTCCTATGCTCTTGTTCCACCCTCACGAGGACCGCGATTCGTCGACGGTTTTCCCTGATCGGCTTTTGGCATCAGACGGCGCGTCGCTTAAGCGTCGGATGGAGTTTTTGCGCCCCACAGCCATTCGCAGCGAATCGATCGCCGGAGACGCTACCGCTGGGTGCCGCGGTAGCCGGCGATCAGCTCGCGGTCGGAGACGACGGCCTCCGACTTGGTGCCGAGAAAGAAGATGCATGACGCCGCGTCGAGCGCGCCCGGACGCTGCCCGGAGATGTGATCGGTCAGCTCGAAGACGAAGGCGGTGATGCGCCCGAAGAGCGCCAGAACCTTGGCGAGGCAGGGGGAGCGGGTCCAGGAGCCCAGGAAGTATCGCCAGGCCCAGGAGAGCGCGGTTCCGGGCCCGGCCACTGCGCCGCTATCCAACTCCGCGAAACGGCGGAACAGACGGCGGTGCCCCATGTGGCTGAAACGGGTGAAGTCGTAGCCATGCAGGTGGACCTGCTGCATGAACGGCGTCTCGGCGTAGACGATTCCGTCCGGTTTCAGCACGCGGTGAATCTCCTCGACGCAGCGCCAGGGATCAGCGACGTGCTCGAGGACGGCCTGCGCCACCACGGCATCGATGCTGCCGTCCCGGAACGGCAGGTCGTGCCCGTCGCAGAAGATCGATGCCGTCGAGTCGGGCGACGGATCGACGTTGATGAGACGGATCGCCGGTTCACAAGTGAGCGCCTTCATCCCTTTGCCCCGGATGCCGCCGCCGACCAACAATACTACGGGGGCCGCGGTGCGCTCGAGCAGAAGACGCTTCATTGTCTCGAAGCACCGCACGGCAGACAGATTCACCGACGGAGAGGGGAGCCGGCTCAGCCACAGACGGGCCTTTCCGCCGGCGCCCTCCGCGGTCGCGCCTTCGCCTGCGGGGCTGCAGGGCGGCGGCGCCTCGCTCTGGTAGTCGCGGTGGTGAAAGACCGACCGATCCTCGGCGATGAGCACGGGACGACCGCGGACGATCGGATACGATTGTCCACACCGGGCGTCGCCACAACGAAGAACGCCGCCGCCCTCGGGCAGGAGATCGCCTTTGCAGGCCGGGCAGCAAAGAATCTCGACAAAGCTCTCGGCGGTCTCCAGGCCGTCTAAGTCGGTGCGGCAGCGGTCGAGAAATATGCCGAGGGCGGAATCGTAGGTCACGATTGTGGGGTGTAGTTGCCGCTCACGGCTTTACCCTTCACCGGTGCAGCCCCGACCTGAAGGGCCCCACAGCGGTGGTGCCGACGCAACACACAGAGACTTCTGTGGGCAGGTCCCGCGGGGCGTACGGGCGGCGCCGCCGTCGACAGTGCCTAGGTGATGCCCCAGCGACGTGGAGGCACACTCGGTATCAAGAGGCAGACGACGATTGGCCTCAGTTTTTTGAGGCCCACGACCACGATAGCCGTGCGTGCTACGAGGTCGGTCCTGGTCCGGAAGTTGCTCCGTGCCAGAGATATGCGAAGTCAGCTCTTGTTCCTCGTAGCTGTTTTGGCCCTCGCCCTCGGGAACGCGTGTGGGTCGGTCTTGAGCTCGAACGACAATCACGACGGCGGTGGTGCAGGAACCGGCGGCAAGGGTGGCCACGCTGGAGCCCCGGGTGGTGCTGGCGGTGGCAGCGGAGCGGGAGGCACCGGACTCGACACCTGCGGCGTTCTCGAGGCTCAGTACCTCGATGCGCTGGCAGCCGCTCAGGCGTGCGACACCGACGCCACCGGGCAGTGTCTGCAGCTGGTCAGCTCCTCCCTCTCTTCTCCATGTTTCGTCAACTGTATGACCTACGTGAACGACGCAACCGCACTGAACGCGATCAAATCGCTTTGGGAGCAGGCCGGCTGCAACAACGTGGACGTTCTTTGCCCGGCCATCGCGTGCCTGCAACCGAGCAACGACATGTGCCTCGTGGGCGATGGCGGCGGCGGCGTCTGCTCTTCGAGCACGCTGCGCGTGCATGACGGCGGCGCGGGCGCCGGAGGTGCGACCGGCAGCGGCGGGAACGGCGGGAGCGGTGGAAGCATGACCTGTATTCCCGCCTGCGGCTCCGGCTCCGTCTGCGTTGCGAGCGGCACCGAGGGCGGCGCGATCATCGCCGCGAGCGACGCGGGCGTCTGTCCGTCGGGAACCCACGCCACCGGCTCCGAAAACCGTTGCACACAGGATCTTGCGTACAGCTGTATGCTCATTCCGGCGGCGTGTGGTAGCACGGTCACCTGCGCGTGCGCATCCTCATTGTGCTCGCAGTTGCACATCTGCCAGGGCCCCTCGGCCGGCATATTGACCTGCGTAGAAGAAGTTCCGTAACGGCTCGTCGACCCTTTCGCGCTCGACGGCGGCAACGCCAGAACTATCGGGCGGTCGCTCCCTTGTGGCTCAAGAGATTCAATCCCTGGCGGGCGCTGTCGCGGACCGAAGGTCGGGAATCACCGATCGCGGCGCGGAACGACTGCGCCGCCCCCGCCTGGTCCTCGTCGATGAGTAACCATCCGACCATCGCCGATGCTTCTCCGTTACGGGCCGAGCCCGGATAGCCGGCGAGCATCAGCCGAAATGCCGCGATCGCCTCCTGGCGTTCACCGGCGCGGGCCAGCGCAACCCCGCGCCAGAACGCCCCTTCGTCGGCGAGTGGACCGCGGGGCGCGACCTCCGCGACGTGCATGAACTTGGTCGCGGCCTTGGGGAAGTCTCCCGATCGCATCGCATCCCACGCATCGTCATAGAGATCCTCTTGAGGGGACGGAGATCGCTGGGTGGCGTCTGGCGACGAACCACTTCGACTCAGCCGCTCCGCTCGCGCCACCCATTGCGGGCGGTGACGCGGTCGCTGCAGTGGTTGGGGGATGGCCGCCGTCGGTCGCGCGGCCTCGCTCGAACGGGGTGGCTCCGCACGCCAGACCTCTCCCGGCCCGAGCAACACGCTCTGCCGATCGAGCGGTCGCACCTCGACGTGACCGCGGGTGACCCGAACGACCGCCAGCTTGTCACCCGTCGCGGTGACCTCGAAGTAGGTCCCCCGCACTTCGACCTCGCCGTCGCCGGTCATGACCTTGAATCGCTCGTTCGCGCGCAGAGGCGCGACGTCGAAGGCCAGCGTGCCGCTCCGCAGCCACACCGTCTCGGTTGGCGGGGGCGCGACGATCTTGTAGTCGGCACCATCACTCGCGACGATCGACGCGCGATTATGGGCCGCCGGGCGCACTGGCTTTCGCGCCACGAACCAGAGCGCGCACGACGCCGCCACGGCGACGGCGCCGCCCCAAACGAGCGCGGACAGTCGCCGCCGCGCACCGGGCGTCGGAGATCCCGCGGCGGCGGCGAGCAGCGAGGTCCGCATCGCCTCCCGGTGGGCCAGAGGGGGAACGTCGACCGGAATCTCCCGGGCGAGCCGAATGACCTCGCTCCAGCCGTCGCGGATCGCGCGGCAGCTCGGACAGCGCAGGAGGTGGGCGTCGATGACCGGATCGGCGACGCCTTGCAGGGCTCTCGTCAGATCGAGCTCGCTCGGACAACCGGAGGCGGTCACGGCTCGTCTCCCGTGATGGCGCTCCGAATCCGCTTGCGTGCGACGTGCAATCGTCGCCAGACGGTTCCCTCCGGGATCCGAAGCGCCCGCGCAACCTCCACGCCCGGGATCTCCTCGAGGTCGCAGAGGATGAACGTGACCTGAAGATCGTGAGGCAGCGACGCCACGACCTCGGCCGTTCGCGCCAGAAGCTGGCGTCGTTCGGCCTGCTCGTCCGGCCTGTCCGGAAGCGCCACCACGCGCTCGGCGTAGCTGGCGTGGTTGGCACGCCGCCGGCGCTCGCCGCGCAGTTGGTGGCGCGCCAGGTTGGCAGCCACGCCGAAGATCCAGGTCTTCACCGACGAGGAGCCGCGAAAGCCACCCGCGCTGCGCCGCACCTCCAAGAACGTGGCCTGGACGAGATCGTCCCGCGCGCCGTCGTCCGTGGTCGGCAACCGGGAGATGAAGCGGTAGAGCGGCAGATGGAATCGCTCGAAGAGCGCATCCAGCGCGGCGAGATCGCCTGTCCCGCAGGCCGCCAACAGCGCCTCGTCGGACATCTCCGCGACGGCCGCGTTGGCCCGTCGAAAGAGGACCAATTTCCCTTGACCGCTCACAGGCCTCCCAACCGCACGCCGACCCCGATACGGCCGAGCAGGTGAGGGTCGCCCGGTAGCGGCACCACCGACGACGCGTCCACATCCAGCGCCTGCATGAAGTCGAGCGTCAGCGTCGACTCGACCGCCAACTTCGGGCTGACGGGATACGACAGGGTGAGGTGCGCCTCCGCACGAGCGCCGGCAGTTTGGGCTCCCCCGCTCGTCCCTTCCTCATGCGTGTGCGTCCAGCCCGCCCCGATGGCAGCGCCGGGAGCGAGCGTCAGCGAGCGGACGCTCAATGGCCAATCCAATCCCAGCAGAACCTCGACGGCGTGCCGATCCCACTCACCTTGCCACAGACCGGGGCCGTCGACGACCGTCGCGAATCGAACCCGCGCGCCGCCGCAGAAGGAACCCATCATGATGCAGGCGCCGATCTGAGCGCCCAGCCAGGTCGTCTGATCGCTGCCGAATGACGTCTCGGCGATGGTGAACGCGCGAAGGCCCAACGCCGGCGCCGGTGACGACGGCGGCGCCGGCGGATGGACCGCCACGATCGTCGGCGGCGCGTCGTTCCCGCTCTCTTCGGCCATCCGGCGGGAAGAGAGCAACGGCTCCTCGACGTCCGTGCGCACCCACGACTCGATCACCGTGGCCGCTGTCCGAACGTCGGAGACCTCGCGCTCTGCCGGCCCGTTTGCAGTCCCGTTCGACACGATGATCGCGCCCGCCCGCCGCGCCACCCCGATCTCCATGGCCGGACAGCTCGTGCCGTCGGTCGAAATCCCGCGCTCGATCAGCGAGGCCCCGATCGCGTGGGTCAGGTCAGGATCGCCGTTGAGCCGCACCGTCGGCGGACATGCCCAGACAGCGGCGCTCCACAGAGGCACCAGCCCGCACGCGGCTCGTATCAGTGTCCGGCATCGCACGAAGTACTCGTCGACTAGGTTGCCCGAGCCGCGCCCACCCTTCGCCATAAATCGGCGCCCTTCGGCGAAGGGTCGGCGCGGGACCGGCAACTGAGTTGCACGATGCGTCAGTTCGTGACCGCGCTCCTGCTGGTCGGACTTGCCTCAGCCGCAGCGCGCGCCGACGAACCATCGCTCGTTGCGAGCGGCCTTCTCGTTCCATCATCGGGCCCCCTGACGGTTGATGGCGGGCTCTTCTTCGGCCTCCCCACCGCGCTCGGGACCGGTCTGTCGAGTGGGATCGAGGCGGGTGTCGCGCGCGGCCGCCTGTTCGCCTGGGAAGCCCGGGCCTCGTGGTCGACCGCCACGGAGTCGTCGATACCGTGGACCGTGACCCAGTCGGATCTGCGGCTGCGCATCGGCGGAGCGCTTCAGCACGCCCTGGGACGCGGACGCGTCGGCCTGGCGCTCCGACTCGGGCCCACCATCGTCCACGAGACCCGGGATCGCAATCAGGGGACGCGCGCGGGGCTCACTGGCTCGGATCTCGAGACGTCCGACTATTCGATCTTGCCGGCCGGCGACCTCGTCGCCACGGTGGCGCTCCACATCGCGGGGCCGTGGCTTCTCGCCATGGGCGGAGGTCCCGCGTTGGTGATCCTCGATGGAAGCGCCCGCCCCGAGTGGACGACGCAGATCGGAGTCGCGTGGCAACCATGACCCGCGTCGTAGTCCTCTGCCTCGCCGGTATGGCAATCGGCGGCTGCGGCAACCTGCAGGGGCTCGGTGGTCCCCCTACCCCGCTCGTGACGTTCAACGTCGTAGCGACGGGCGACCTCGGCCCGTTGCGTCCGTCTGGTGACGATGCCGATCACTCGCTGCAGATCGCGCTCGTCTGGGGCGCACAATGGCTGACTGAGCCGTTCTGCATCTTGCCCCCGGCCTCCGCCGACGCTGCGGCTGTGATTGCCGCTGGCTGCCGCGACCCGTTTGGCTTCGTCCCGGCGCGCGTCGCCGCGAGCGTGCCGGCTGCCGTGGGGACACCAACGACGTTGTCGCTCTTCGATCTTCCCTCCGCCGACCTGTTGGTAGGCGACGCCACCTCGCGCGTCGCCTACGCCAGCTTGGTCTTCTACGACGATCGCGACGGCAGCGGCACGCTCGATCTCTCGATGCCCCACCGGGCGCCGACCGGAAACGACGACGGCCCGCCCGAGGACGACAGCCCTGACTCCACCGACATCATCTACGGTGCGAGCTTCCTGACCATGACGGCGCCCGATCAGCGGGTTGCCTACCTCGAAGGAACATTCGATGAAGCGAGCGCCTTTTATCCGCGGAGCGGCTGCCCGGATCCGAGGATCTCCTTCTCCGTGCTCGGCGCGGGCGGTTTCTCCGCGGCGGCTGGCCTCGCTTCGGCGACGCTCGGGACCTTGCCCGCCGAAGATCCGTCCCAGTGTTCTCCGGGCGCGGACAGCGCCGCGTCAGTGGGAGAGCCGGGCGACACGCTCATCACCGTCGTCGCCCAGAGCCCGGCGATCGTGAACGAAGTCGGCTGCTCGGAGCGAACCGACGACGGAAGCATCAGCTACCGGGAGCCGCCGGCCAACGCGCTGGATCTGACCGACCGGGTGTGGGCCTGCGC
Source organism: uncultured Pseudomonadota bacterium (assembly GCA_963723305.1). GTDB lineage: Bacteria > Myxococcota_A > Polyangia > Fen-1088 > Fen-1088 > JADGRB01. The sequence goes on along the minus strand of CAVRRT010000042.1, from coordinate 19,021 downwards.
TCCCCTGCCGTCGTTCGCCACCGGCACCCAAACCAACGTGACCCAACTGGTCGTGTCGGGGACCTCCTCCGACCGCTGTGAAGGCCTCACCCATTACACGTTGAGCGGATGCCGGGAGGACGCTTCCTGTTCGGTCCCCGATTGGGACTTCACCGCAATGCCCCCCTCCTGGTGGCCGTGCTCCAACTAGAACGCCGCCGATCGAAGCCGTCTGCTGCAGCCCTGTTTCTTTTCGGGGCAACCCTCGTCGCCGTGCTCCTGGCCGGAGCGTTGGTTCACGCAGCGCCACCGACGGCCGCGACCCCACCCGGGCAAATTCTCCCGCAGGCGAGCGGTCCACCGTCCAGCGCCGCCTCGGCCGCGACGTTTCAAGACGAGGACGGAACGCCGAAGCTCTCTCTTCCAACCGAGGCCGATCGCGACGCCTGGCGGAGGGTCGGTTTCCGGCTCGGCCTCGGGATCTCGTACGGCCAGTTCGAGGGGTTGGAAGGGGCGCCGAGCGGTCGCCTCCTGGGCTTTCTCATCCGCCTCGGCGTTCGGCTCGATCCGAGCTGGTCGGTAATGGCGTCCCTGCAATACGCCAGGGTCTCGTCGCCCGGCGGTCTCTCCGGTCTGCGCTACGCCGGCACGCTCGATCCGACCTGGCACGCGACGAATCATCTGTCGCTGGCGATCGGCCTGGGCTTCGCGGGCATCGTCGAAGGAAGCACCGACCGGCCCGACGTGGCGCCGCTCCCGAGCACGCTCAATACGTCGTACACCTTTCCGAGCGCGAGCCCGCCGCTGCCGAGTTGCAGCGGCTCGGGCGTGGCCGGCCTGGCCCGCGCCGAGTGGTCACTCGTCCTCGGACCGCGCTCCGCAACCAGCTTCGGGCTCGAAGCGACCGGCCAGTGGACCGGTTGCGTCGACGACACCGGTCAAGTCGAACCCGACACCGGACAGGCGATCGTCCGCCGCCAATGGTGGCCCCATGTGGGGGCAACCGCCGTCTGGGGGATCACGTGGCGTTGATCCCCGGGCTTCCCGTCCTGCTGGTCATCGCGCCGCTCCTGACGGTCGGCCCGTCGCCGAGCGATGGCGGAGCTCCCGACGCGCCCGCCGCGGCCGACGCCGGGGCCCGCGGCGACGACGCAGGAGGTTCCGCTGGCGAGACCCACGACGGCGGCCCGCCGGCCGACGCGGCTCCGACTTTCGAAGCGCCGCGGGCGCTGCGGGAGACCACGGTCCCCTATCCAGCCGGCGCGCCGGCCCAGGCGAGCCCGGTCGTCGTCACCGTGAAGTTACTCGTCGACACGAGCGGCGCGGTGCAAAGCGTGGAGATCCGTACGCCGCCCCAACCGATCTTCGACCAGGCGGTCGTCTCGGCCGCGCGCACCTTCCGGTTCGCGCCAGCGCGCTACGCCGGCACACCCGTCCCGGTCGAGATCACGTTCACCCACACCTTCCTGCCGCCTCCGCCACCGCCGCCGGCGCACCTGGCCGACACCGGGCCGGCGCGCACCGCGCTCCTGCGCGGCAGGCTGGTCGAGCTCGGGACCCGCGCCCCGGTCACCGGCGCGACGGTGACCGCCCTCGTCGGCGACCGCCACTATTCGGTCGACGCCGATCAACGTGGCCGGTTTCGCCTCCCTTTGCCGCCCGGCGCGGCGCGGGTGTCGGTCTACGCCGCCAATCACAACCCCTTCCTACAGCAGGAGACGCTGGGGGCGTCGCAAGAGGTTGCGGTGACCTACTTCGTCGAGCGGGATCGCTACGATCCGTACGAGATCGTCGTGGTCGGCGAGCAGCGCCGCGAGGAGGTCTCGCGCATCACGCTGCGCGGCGCCGAGCTGCAACAGGTGCCGGGCACGTTCGGGGATCCGTTTCGGGTCATCCAGACGTTACCGGGCGTCGCCTCGGTGGTTTCGTTGCTGCCCTTCCCCATCGTGCGCGGGGCGAGCCCGAGCTCGACCGGCTTTCTCCTCGACGGCACGACCATCCCGCTCCTCTACCACCTGCTGTCGGGCCCGAGCGTCATCCACCCCGAGTTCATCGACGAGCTCCAGTTCTATCCAGGCGGCGCGCCGGCCCCGTACGGCCAGTATACCGGCGGGATCATCGACGGCCGGACCGCGCGTGCCCGCCCCGACGAGCACCTGCTCGATTTCGACGTCAACCTGCTCCAGGCCGGCGGCTTCGTTCGCGAGCCGATCCCGCAGCTCGGTGTCACGGTGACGGCCGCCGGTCGCTACGGGTACCCCGGCTTCCTGCTCGGGCTGGCGACGAACCAGCTCTCGCTCTCCTATTGGGACTACCAGCTGCGGATCGACGGCGGCAACGCGCGCAACGGGTGGACGGTCTTCCTGTTCGGCGCCCGAGACGAGCTCGACACGGCCGCCACCACCGCACTCCCGGGCAGCGCGAACCCTCCGCTCACCCCGGCGCTCATCCTCGGCTTCGACCGCCTCGATTCTGCGTGACCACCAGACCCAGGGGCGGCTCGAGGAGACCTACCGCCTCGTCCTCGGATACGACGACACACTCAGCATGGGGACCGACTTCTCGGTCTGGATCGCCGAGCCCTCGCTGGTTCTGCGCTGGATCCAGAACGAGAAACTCACGCTGGCGGCCGGCCTGCTGGGTTCGTTTCACGACATCCAGCAGGGCGCCGCCGCGGTGTCGGGGACGAACCCGTTCTCCGCCATCACGTCGACGCTGGACAAGTTTTACGTCGGCTCGGCCTACCTCGAGGCGCTCTGGCGGCCGACGCCGCGGCTCTTCATCCGGCCGGGTGTGCGCACCGACGTCTACGCCGACGACACGACGACCAAGCCAGCTTTCGACCCACGTCTGACGGTGCGCTACCGGCTGTTCGACCGGGACCTGCCCGACGTGGTCCCCGGCAGCGACGACAGCGCGGTCTGGCTCAAGGCCAGCGCGGGCATTTACCACCAGCCCCCGCGCTTCGTTCTGCCTCTGCCGGGACTCGACCTCCTGCCGCTCAAGTACGGCCTCTCTCAGGCCTACCAGACCAGCCTCGGCGCCGAGATCCCGCTGCAGGAGCGATTCCAGCTTTCGGTCGAGGGCTACTTCAATTACATGGACCCGACGATCTTCGACCTGGAGGTCAACAGCACCTCGGTCGTCACCAGCCCCAACACGTCGCTGGTGCCGACGAACGTGGTGGTTCCGATCTCGGAGGAACAGCAGCTCGTCAACCGCCTTACCCAGCCGGAAATCGGGCGCGCCTACGGCCTCGAGTTTCTTCTCCGGCGGCAATCGCGCACCGGCGTGTTCGGTTGGATCTCCTACACGCTGTCGCGTTCGGAGCGGCTGCAGGGATCGCAGTGGGTTCCCTACGACTTCGATCGCACCCAGCTCCTCAACCTCGTCGCCGGGCTTCCGCTCCCGCGCAACTGGGATGTGAGTTTCCGCACTCAGTTCGAGAGCGGCCGTCCGACCACGACCACCGCCGGCTACAACGCCGGGCGAACGGACAGCTACTGGCGCATCGATCTCAGGGTCGACAAGCGCGCGGTCTGGAGACGCTGGCTGCTCGATTTCTACGTGGACATCACCAACGTGGCCCTCCTTCCCGAGGAGGTCGAACCCGGCACCGTCATTCGCTACGTCCTGCCAACCGTCGGGTTGCGCGGGAGACTTTGAAAACAGGAGACATCATGAACAGTGGAACAACCATCGATTCTCGACTGCTGGATCTCATGCTGCGCGCCGGCTCGGGCTGGATCCTCTACCTCTTGATCGGCCTCAGCCTGGCTGCCGTCGCCGTCATGCTCGATCGATTGTGGTTCTTTTTTCAGGAACGTCCCACCGGGGCGCTCGCCGGTGCGCTCGCTGCCCTGCGCAAGAGCGGCGTCGAAGCCGCGCTCGCGAAGCTGTCGCGCGCCCCGTCGATGCAGGCGGCGGTCGCGCGCGCCTGCCTCGGGCACGCCGCGGACGGCGTCGCGGCCGTCGAGGAGCGCAAGGCGGGCGCGATCGAAGAGGAGCGCGTTCGCTACGAACGTCGCCTGGCCTTCCTGGGCACGCTCGGGAACAACGCCCCCTTCGTCGGGCTCTTCGGGACGGTGCTGGGGATCATCCGCGCGTTTCACGATCTGGCGGGGAGCTCGCTGCAGGGGACCCAGGCGGTGATGGCCGGCATCGCCGAGGCACTGGTGGCGACCGGAGTGGGACTGCTCGTCGCGCTTCCGGCGGTGGCCACCTACAACGCGTTCACGCGTCATGTGGAACGCTCCGTCTCGGCGACCGAGGTCCTCGCTCACGAGATCCTGGCCTTTCTCAAGACCTCGCCCGCGCCGGCCGCCGAAACGACGAAGGAGGCGTGATGGCATCCTCGGCGGGCAAGCGAGGCATCATCTCGGAGATCAACGTCACGCCGCTGGTCGACATCATGTTGGTCCTCCTGATCATCTTCATGTTGACCGCCAACCTGATCGCCAAGCAGGCGATCGAGGTCGAGCTGCCGCGCGCCAGCGAGAGCTCGACCCTCAACCCGACCGTTCTGGCGGTGACCCTCACCCGCGAGGGAGCGCTCTACCTCAACGGCAAGGCGGCAACGGCGCTCGAGCTCAGAGCGGCGGTGCAGGCTGCCGTCGCCAAAGATCCCAAGACCCAGGCCATCATCGCAGCAGACAAGAGCGTCTCTCACGGCCGGGTGGTCTGGGTCCTCGACGTCGTGAAGTCGCTTGGCGTCGCCTCCTTCGCGATCCAGATCGATCCAACGTCGCTGATTCCGCCTCCGCCCGGACACCCATGATCCGTGATCGAAGGCTGGTGGTCTGCGCGCTCCTTTCGGTGGCGAGCCACTTCGCCCTGGCGCGCGCGCTCGACCGATTGCCGCGCCATGAGGAGGGACAGTCCAAGCGCGTGATCTCGATCAGGGTCGTTTCGCCGCCGCCCAGCCTCGAACCTCCGCCCGAGCCTGCACGCCCGGCCGATACACCGAAGCCGAAGCTGGTGCCGCACGAAATCGTGCGTAAGCGGTCTGCGCCGCCCACGCCCAGCGATCTGCCACCGGCCGACGTGCCGCCGCCCGATCGTCCGGTTCCGGCCGGCAACGGCCCGGCGAGCCCGGTCTTCGGGGTGACGATGGAATCGACGTCGCAGGCCGGGAGCGGCCCGTCGATGCGGGTCGGCAATACGGGCGGGACGCCCGCCGCGGCCGACGACGAGCGAGACCAGACGAAGGCGGTCAGGCCTCCGGTCCCTGCATATCAGGTCACCACGATGCCCTTGCCTCAAGGACGATGTGCCGGCAAGTACACGGAGGAGGCAAAGCAAGCGGCCATCGAGGGCACGGTGATCCTCGATCTCATCGTCAGCGAGACCGGGCGCGTCCGTGACATCCAGGTCGTGAGCGGTCTCGGTCACGGGCTCACGGAGGCGGCGATCACGGCCCTCAAGCAGTGTCGCTTCAGCCCCGGTGAGAAAGATGGCACCCCTGTCCCGGTCCGCGTGAGGGGATTCAAGATTCGCTTCCTGCTTCAAAACGACGACTGAAGGATCCCGCCTCGACAGGTCACCAAGAGATGTCGACGATCCCAACGCACTTCAACCCGAGGTGAGCATGAAGTCTAACCAACCAGGCTTTGACAAGGCAGAGTCGCTTCCGAGTCGCCGCAGAGTCCTCCGCGTCGCGGGATCCTCCGTCGGGTTGGCGATCGTGGGGTGCGCTCTGGCGGGCTGTGAGGACAAAGGGTCTCCTCCGACGGGGCCGGTGAGCGCCGGAAACGTCTCTAAGCTGACAGTCGGCGCCCTGCTGGTCATGTCGAACATCGCGGTGGGCCTCGACAGCCAAGGTGTCTACGGGATGTCCGCGGTCTGCACCCATCAGGAGTGCCTCGTCGACGATGGCGCCCAGACCATCGCGGCGGGACTAAACTGTCCCTGCCACGGATCGACGTTCGACGGAAACGGCAACGTCACCCACGGACCGGCCCAAACGCCTCTGCAACATTACGCCGTCACCATCGACGCCAGCGGGAACATAACGGTCGACGGGAGTCAGCCGGTGACGGAAGACGTTCGTACGCCGCTGCCCTAGATGGGCAACACGCGACTGCTTCTGATCGCAGCCGCGTTTGCGTCGAACGTCGCTTGCGCCGAACACCGCCGCCCCGTTTTCTCCCGTACCGCCAATACTTCCTGTTCCAACCCGGAGCCACACGATGCTGATCATTGTTCTCTCTACCCTCTTCGCAGGCACGATTTCACTCCCCGGCGGGCCTCCGGTCGGGATGGACTTCTTGACCTACGACCCCGAGACCAATCGGGTATGGGTCCCGGCCGGGAACACCGGGAATGTCGACGTCGTCGACGTCGCGACTGGGAAGGTCACAGCGATCGGTGGCTTTGCAACCGCCCCACCTCACAGGCCGGGTCGCCCCCGTATGGGTCCGAGCTCGGCCACCGTGGGTGAAGGTGTCGTTTGGATCGGAAACCGCGGCAACAATCAACTCTCCGGCTACGACACCAAGACGCTCGCTCCCAAGGGAGTCGTCCAGCTGCCGTCGATGCCGGACGGCCTCGCTTACGTCAAGACCACGCACGAGCTCTGGGCCACGACCCCGATAGACAGGACCATCACGATCACGAGGGTGGACGGCAAGACGCCCGGCGCGCTCGCGACGATCAAGTTGGAGGGAGCTCCCGAAGGGTACGCCGTCGACGACGCGAAGGGCCTTTTCTATACGAACCTGGAGGACGAGGACCGGACACTTGCCATCGACATCAGAACTCGCAAAGTCCTCAGCACTTGGCCGACCGGATGCGGGCCCAAGGGACCTCGTGGGTTGGCTATCGATACCGCTCATCGGTGGCTGTTCGTCGCCTGCACAAACGGCATGGAAACCCTGGACCTTGAACATGGTGGCAAGCTCCTCGGCCGTATCACGACCGGCGACGGTGTAGACAACCCTGAATATGATGCGCGCAGGCGGCTGCTATTTATCGCTTCTGGCGCGGATGGCGACATAGTCATCGCCCACGTCGACGATAAGGGCGTGCCGCAGAAGATCGTCTCCATACCGACCGCCAAGGGCGCGCGCAATCCCGTCATTGACGTGCACGGCAACGCTTACGTCGAGGATTCGGCTAACGGGCGGCTGCTGGTCATCGAACCTGATCCACACACCACCCCGGGCGGCGGTCCGCACTGACCGGTCACAGAATCGCTTCGGCCGCGGGCCCTCGCGCAGGCGTATCCGCGTCGTGGGTGCGAGGGACGGCAGCCGGTGGACACGACAAAAGCTCGCGGCCTCTCGCCAGCGCCCGCGGATGACCTGCGGACACCTTCGGGTCACGTCAGCGCCGTGCGCCTCCGGTCGCGCAGCGCAACCACGGCAATGAGGATCAGCATCGCCGCAGCGATCGCGAGCGACGCAGAGATCCGTCCGAGCGCCAGACCTCCCTCGTCACGCGGTTTTGTCAGCGTGTCGCCGAGCGTGGCGCCAAACGGACGCGTAAGCACGTAGGCGGCCCAGAAAAGCGCGCTGGCCGGAATTCGCTTCAGCCAGAAGTGCGCCGCTCCCACCACGGCCAGGAGCGCCGCGAAGACCAGCGTGCCACGCTCGAAGCCGACGCCGGCCGTGGTGGCGAGGAAGTCCCCCAGCGCCGTCCCGAGGGTGTTGGAGACAACGATCGTCAGCCAATAGAAGATCTCGGCTCGCCGGGTCGTGATCTCCTGGAACTCAATCCGCCCCTCCACGCGTCGCCAGACGAAGAGGACCGCGACGACGGCGCAGAAAAGGCCGATCGACGACTTCAGGTAGCCAAGCCCAAGTGTGCGATCGAGATAGTCAGACATCGTCGTGCCGACAGTCGTGGTGGCGACCACCACCGCCCAGTAGACGAGCGGGCGGAATCGCCGCGACCCGACCTGCGCCGCCAGCGTCACTGCGAAAAACGCGAGATAGATGAGGGTCGCGACCGCGTAGCCGAGGTCCAGCGTCATCGAGAGCGCGTCGCCGCCCGTCTCGCCGACCGTCGTCGCCAGGAGCTTGATCGCCCAGAATGCGAGGGTCACGCGCGGAACCTTCGAGGTCGCAGGCATCGGTGTCCCTTCGTAGCAGAAAACAGCTCTGGAGGGACGCCTCCTGCTGAGGGGTTCGACCGCCGGTACTTGATCGGCGCTCTCTCGCGAGACCACTCGGCCACCAAACAAGCAACCATTGCCCCGAAACCGGCCTTCGCCAGTGCCACGCCCCGGGGTGACCTACTCGTCCTCCCTGAGCGCGTCCGCAACGGTGCCCGCCCAGGTCCGGCGGCGACAGTCCAGCGACGAAGCCCAGATCCTGATTGAGGCGCGATGGACTTGTGGCCGTCCCGGCCGAGTCTGGTGTCAGAAACGTCAACCTGGCGCGCCACTGCCGTGAGCGTCACCGCCCTCGACAGTGATCTTCTCCGAGGAATCGATCATCAGCGCGCCGCCGGTGACGGTCCGGCTTCAGCTCAGCGACACCGGGTTTCGATAGACCTCGGTGAGCAGCCGGTGATATCCGAAGACCATGACGACGGTCAGACCCACGGCTAAACCGATATCATGGCGCGAAGGAGACGAGGTTCTGGATCATCGGCTATAGAGCATTCCGAGCATCGGAACGGAGCGTTCGATCGCCACCTGCAGCGCCTCGGCTACACACACGACATTTGCGGCCTCGGGCGACGACGGGGGGCGACCGTTTACCCGCGCGTCCCGCCGTCCCGGTTCGCGCTCGGGCTCCCGCCTGAGGCGCCGCCGTCTGGCTGGCCGGGATAGCCGGGGGTCTCGCCCGGACAGTTCTCGTCGACGACGCCGTTGCAGTTGTCGTCGATGTGGTTCCCGCAAATCTCGGGTGCACCGGGGCGAACCGAGGCGTTGTTGTCGTCGCAGTCGTTGCACCACGGCACGCCGTCGCCGTCGGCGTCGGTGGTGTCAGCCGGGTTCCCCTGCTCGCAGCCGACGAAAGTCTGCAGGTAGACCGGGCGGTTCTTGATCATGTCCTGCAGCGACGCCACGGCCATCTGCGCTTGAGCGACGGTCGCCCACTTGTGGGGATCGGCTGCCAGTGCGCTGGCGATCTGCGGGGTCCAGGTGTTCACCCACCCGGCGATCTCGGTGGGATCCCACTTGGCGATCTGGGTGGCGATGGCGTTCACGTACTGCTGGCGCGCGGTGGGGTCGTTCATCACGATGAGATAGTCGGTGCCGGGCGGGTCGGGCGACACGCGGCCGGCCCACCAGTAGATCGGATGTTCCTTGTATGACACGCCGGTAAAGATCTCGGCCCACTCCAACGCCGAGTCGGTATGGTCGGTGATCCAGACCCAGCCTGGGGTCCCCTGGTCGTAGATGTAGTAGTTATGCGAGCCTCCGTAGTAACCGTCGCAGTCCTCGACAACCGCCTCGGCCGCCCAGTCGAGGACGGTGTTCGGGATGTCGACGAGGGTCTGCAGCGTGGCGATGTCGGCCGCGGCGTTGAGGGCCTGGAGCCGCGACCAGTTCGGGCTGGTGGTGTTGGTCTCGGCCTCGGTCCCCCCCTTGAAGAGATCGCCTGAATAGTCGCTGGGGTAGTACTGTTCGAGGAGCGACTTCCCCACGCTCCCTTCCAGGACGTAGAGGCCGTAGTAAGCCCCGTTGATGGTGAAGGTCGCGTTGTTCGCGCACGGGGCCATCAACCCGATCCGGCGCAACCAGTTGTCGCCGATTCGGTTATTGATGAACGTCCAGTCGTCACGCGGCATCGTCAGGTGAATGCTCGAGACGCCGTGGAACTTACCCTTGGTGTCGATCTGATCGAATGAGATGTCGAACTGCATCTTGGGGTTGGTGTCGTGGAGGACGGTGTTCACCCATGACGACTTCCCACGCAGCTTGATGGCCGCGTCGGTGACTGTCTCCGCCCCATAATGAAAGGTTACCGGGTAGTAGGTGTCCGGCGGATTGCCCGCCTCGACGTCCTTTATGTCGTTGAAGTCGGTAGTCAATTTGGCCCAATTGTCGGCCGTAATGTCGATCGAGAGCATCGGCAGGATCGTCTGATCGAAGAGGTCCGAACAGAGGATCGCGCTCCCCCCCGCGTCGCTGACCACTTGGGCCGCATTCGCGGCGTCCTCGGAGTCACCCTGTCCGGACTGCCGAATCGCCGACCCGTCCAGCACCGCCGCCGACCCACCCTTCGAGCAGCCGCTCGCCCAGACCGATGCGACCGCGATCACCCCCAGCCCCCAAGCCAACATTTTCATAAGTCCGTCCCCCCAGGCACGGAAAGACAGCAAGCGCCGTACCCGCGGGGCGCGTCATCCCGGATGGCCGGACGCTACGGGCGGGGATCAAAAGAGCGGCGGGCGTTCCTACGGCGTTACCCGGGAGCGTTGAGATGTGACCGAATCGCCTACCGGCTCGGGCATAGGATTTCAAAGCGGGGTTCGTCCGAATCGCCCGCTCCGCCAACCTCCCTGCGATCCCGATCCCTCGTGGCTTCCGCATCGATCCCGTTTGGGGACGAGCGTTTGCACTTTAAGCTCGAGCGAAGTCTTCTGCTACCGGTCCGAACCAACCCTAATGGGTGCCAGACTGCGGCCCGCCCCGCTCACGTGGCACGCGGCGTCCGGGGCCTGTGTCCGCAGACCCCGGGGATCGCCGCTCCGGGAGGCGAAGCCGCTAGTTGTTCACGTAGGCAACCCCGCGATACACGGTGCCATAGGTCGGCCCGACCACCGTGCTGAACGACTCAGTGGGCACCAGCGTCGTGGCCGAGAGCTGGTCGGTGATCACCACGACCTTATTTGGATCAGCGCCGTTGTCTCCGGAGGTGCTGGACGTCGAAGTCGTCGCCCACAGGGTCACCTGGTCGCCGTTGACCACACCGGTGAGGTTGCGCAGCCCAACCGTGGTCACGTTCGGCCATGTGCCGTCGGCTCCGGTCAGGCCGGTATCGACCTGGCCGACCAGGCCCTGGGTCAGCACGTAATCGAGCTGCCAGGTACCGCCGACCAGGCTCCACTTTTCGAGACCGGCATGGCTCGCCGTATCGGTCGCGTTGCCCGACCCTTCGTCACTCACGTACATCGTCGTGGCGTTTGCGAAGAACACGGCAAAGGGCGTGAAGTTGCCCCCCGTCGACTTCGCGGAGTCCGTCGGAAAGCCGGAGACGACGCTGATCGTGGCGGCGGCAGCGTTGGCAACGGTCGGAAGAGAGGCGACCGTGTAGACCGTATCCATGCCGTTGCTGCCGCTCCCCTTGGTGAAGTAGAGCGCCCCGCCGAACTCGGTCACGCCACGGTAGTTGTTGTCTTTGCCGGGCTTGTCGGGCTTCGCCGTGCCAAACGTGTACTGAATCAGGGGATCGACCTCGGCCGAATTACCAGCCGGGATGGCGACGCTCGACGAGGCTCCATTGATGGGGCTGACCACCTCGAGACCCGTCGTCTCGGTCACGTCGGGATTCGTCCCATTCGTCGGACCGAAGGTCGTCGCATTGCCGTTATTCGCGTTGCCCACCGTGTAGTAAAGCCCGTTCGAGCCAAGCAAAGCCGAGCGGCCGTTGTTGCCCCCGTAGTTGATCGACGGCGTGTACGAGAAGTTCCCGCTCCCATCCATGGAGACGATCGTGCGCGCGAACGCGTAGCTCGAGCCGAACGCGAAACTGACCGGGTTGGTCGGATCCTGCCCGGGAACGGCGTCGGCGTTCGACACGTCGAGCGCACCGATCCCTGCGCCCGCATAGCCCACGAACACGAGGTGGGATCCGGTCGAGTCCTTGGTGATGTGGAGACCGAGCTCCGACTTGGACGAGAAGCTCGTGACAACCTGATTGGTCGGGACGACGACCTTGCTGAGGACGTTGGCGCTGCTCGGATCGATGTCCATCAGCTGGATCAGTGAAGTCACGCCGAAGCTGGCATCCGGAGTTTCGTTGTCCCAGACGGTGAGGTAGTTATTCCCCGAGGTCGCGCTCGTGGTCGCAGTGGCCGAATTGGCCAGCGTCGTCCCGACGGCCAGCGACGCGACGGCGCCTTGTGTACGATCGTAGATGCTGCTGCTGATGACCAACGAGTTGGGAACCAGCAACGTGCCGGGCTCGCAGGTGACGACGAGCGACAGGACACCTGCGCACCCCGGAGTCGTATCGCCATCGGAGACGCTGGCGGTCAGCGTGACCGGCCCCGGCGTGTTGCAGACGAAGGTGGGGGTCGCCGAGGTGGCGGCGCTGAATGACCCGGAGGCCGCCGTCCAGCCGTATGACAGCGGCGAGGGGCCGTTGTCCGGATCATGGGCGGCGATCGCCAGCGCGACCGGAAAGCCCACAGCCACGTCCGCCGGGCTGGCCGAGATCCCGTCGACGACTGGGCAGACGTTGATGGTGCCGTTGACGGCCACGCTGCCCGTCTTCGCCGGCTGGTGGCAGTCGAGCGCGACAGTAACCTTGGCGACGACGCCGGCCGTTACGTTGAAGGTCGCGCTTCCGCCGCACATTGTCGCGCCGTCAGTCCCGGTGGCGCTGAGCATGATCGTGTAGCCGTTGCCAGCCGGAAGGCCCCCGATGATCGTCGAGACCGTGCTGCTGGAGGCGACGTTGATCGTCCCCGAAGTCGAGAAATTGTTCGGGCCGCTGATCGCATAGCTCACGCTCGTCAAGGTGACACCACCCTCGACGAGGCCAATCTCGACCGACCCGAGCTGAGAGTTGTCGGTCATCGACGACGCATGCTCGCCGCACCCTTCGAACGCGGCGCTAGCGCCCGCGAGGACCAGTGCCACTCCGATGCTCATCATTCTCGACCGCAGCTTCAAGGGAGCCTCCTTGGCGTACCTGATTTGGTGGGTTGGCGGACCGCCAGCCGGCCCGGAGAATCCGTCAGGCGACTCCTGGGGATCCAGCAACAGTTCGGTTACTACTGTGATCTCGGATCACACTGGGCGAGCGAGGGATGATCGGGCTTTAGGCCTCGACCCGTCGGTGGTCACGGTTCGTGCCCGTTCCCGAAATCACGGACCAGGCCTACCCTGCTCTGCGAGCTTCCGGGTACAAGCTCGTCGCCACGTCCCATTGGCCGCCCGAGGCTGACGTTCAAAATAGGGCACCTGCGGGTTCCGGCCGACTGGACGTTCGCAGCGCGATGTCTCCCATGCTGTCGATTGCCCGCTCGAGCCTGCGAATTGCTGCCGGTGCCGGGGGGACATCGGTCGTCGTCGATGATGATCTTGACGATGGCTCCCGGTCGGGCCGGAGGACGAGATGGTCTCCGGTCGCGCGGATGTTGAGCCGTCCTGACTTCGGCGCTCATGCGCCGACTTCCTGACAGCTTCCTTCCATCGGAGGTGTCGGCATCTCAACACTTTCACAATGTCGACCTTCGGTTGCAGAATCGTCAGACATGCCAACCCTCGCGACCGGCCGGGTGTGTAAGCTCGCGTTTGCGTTGCTGCTCGGGGGGTGCAGCGCAAGCTCCCCCTCGACCTCCGGCGGCGTTCCTGTGGGGAGCTGGGGTCAGCAGACCTCCGCCGCTGTCTGCGCCAGGCTTTTCGGCTGTTGCAACGCTAACGAGGCGGCGCAGATGGGTTACACGACCGAAGCTCAATGTGAGACGACGCTGGGGGGAGAAGAACAGACCAGCCTGAATCAGGTCCTTTCGACCGGAATGGTGCGGTACGACGGTCAGGCGGCGGCCGCCTGCCTCAACGACACTTCGAACGACTCGTGCGCCGCTCTCTTTCGCTTGGGAAGCCTGAGTCTCCCGGCGTCCTGCTCCGACGTCACTCAAGGGACTGGGCAGACCGGCGCACCTTGCGGGGACCTGGACTTCGTCTGTGCCAGCCATGATTGCGAGTCTGACTACTGTGCTGCCCCTTCGTGTCGGACGGTCTCCTGCCCGACCGGGCAATATTGCGACCCGACGAGCCTCGGATGTCTCCCGGGTCAGCCGGCCGGAGCAAGTTGCACGTACAACGCCGAGTGCGATCCGTCGATCGTCTGCCGCGCCGGCAGCTGCGGCTCGCCGCTCCCCGACCAGTCGGCGTGCGAACAGGATACCGACTGCGTCAGCGGCGCCTGCATCGCTCTCGCGTCAGACCAGCTCACCGGGGCGACCTGCGGCGAGCCACAGCCGGACGGCTCGCCCTGTGTCAGCGCCGCCGAGTGCGCCAGCGACGGCTGCAACGAGACCTCGCCCGGGGTCGACATCTGTGGTCCGCCGATCTGCGCGGGAACCTGAGCGCGAATTGCGGGAGTCCAGGCGAGACGCGCCCGTCCGACTGCAACGTCTTGTTGGGCGGCCTTCGTATGGGGAAAGCCGCAGCGCCGTCGACCAGTCGCGAGCGTTCCATCCAGGGCTTGGCGCGTGTCGATTCCGCGCACCGGCGCCAAGACCGTTGACGGCTGAACGAGCGTCTGCGAGTCTGCCACGTTGGGCGAACGGTCGCGGCGGCCGTGGCGATCCCATCGCGACGTACGCAGACGAATGGAGACACAATGACTGTAATCGGCTATCACGACGTGAAGGACCGTAAGCATTGGCTCGCGTCGCCAATGCGCGAGAAGTTTTTCGGCCCCCTTGGAATTACCGGCATCCGGAAGTTCATAGACCCCCAGAACCCGACTCGTGTGGCTGTGATGATGGAGGTTCCCGACATGGATAAGCTCCAGGCCGCGATGAAGACTCCCGGGGCCGCTGAGGCGATGGCGCATGACGGCGTCGTGGCCGACACTTTGGTGATCCTCGTCGAGGCTTAAGGCGTCAGCACGGCGGGTTTGTCCAACGATACTGCCGTTAAGCCGCGGGCGCGAGAGGGAGCCCGGAGGGCGACCGACGCGCCCGTCCGACTGCAACGGCGGGTTGGGCTGCCATCGACACCGACTGATCATCCCCGGGCTCAGGAGAGCCCGTGTCGCTAGGTCAGCTGCCCGAGCACACCGGCGAGGCCTTGAAGGCCAGGGCAACGCTCCGCCGCCACAAAGTGATGCTCGACCTTATGCACGACGCTCGCATTGTCGCCCCCCGCACTCAGCTGGGTCGGGAGTGCTTGGTCGAACTCGAGTTGCTTCGCTAGTACGTCCTGGATCGCCATTCCGTCCGCCTAACGATCTCGCGTTCAGCGGCGGCGCGCGAGTGCCGTCCGCTGCAACGCGCGGTTAGACGGTGCCCCGCTCACCGACGACCAGAACTTCGACGGTCAGGAGCGCGTTCGGAGGGATCACGCCGGGCAAGCCCGCTTCGCGGTAAGCAAGGTGCGGCGCGACTCGCAGCCGACGCGTCCCGCCAACCTGCATCCCGTGGACGCCATAGAACAGCCCAGCAAACATGCACTCGCGGTCGACCCTCAGGCGCGTGAATAGCGTCGTGCCCTCATCTTCGACTCGCGCGAAATTGAGCAAACCCCACGGCTTCGACCACCGAACTGGCTCTCGGCGACTCAGCCACATGCGGAGCCTCACCTCGTAGTAGACGTGGCGCCGAACCGGCGGCCCGACTCGGCGGCGAACGCGGAACGGCCGTCCGATCGTAACACGGCCGCGAGGAGGTGCGGGCGCAGCCCACGCCGTCGCGGCATCAGCGCACCTGCGACAATCGCCGACCGACGTGACGAGATGAGCGATCGCTCTCGAGCGAGGCTTTTGTGGGCGAGGAGCTGTCCGCGGCGGCCCGAAGATGACGGCTCCGCCCCGACCTGGAGCGATCCGGCCGGCTCGCCCAAAATGGAGCCGTGTTACTGGGGGTCGGACTTGGCGGCGGTCAGGGCCTTCTTGGCCTTGACGCCGGCCTTCTCCGAGTCGTTGCCGGACTTCTTCATCTGCTTGGCCTCGTCGCCCTTGGCTTCGCCAGCCTTCTCGACGGCGTGCCCCTTTTTCTTCTTCTTCTCGCCTGCCATCTCTTCGGACTTGTCGCCGTTCTTCTTGCCGGCCTTCTCCTCGGCCTTGCCGGCCTTCTCCATCTTGGCGCCCTTGGCCTTCTCGACGTTGCCCGCCTTCTCTTCGGCACCGCCCTTCTCCTCCATGCCGTTGCCGGCCTTCTCGGCCGCGGTGTCGGCGCGCGCAACCGGACCGGTGAGGTAGACAATTGCGGCGAGGGTCAGAGAGAGCCTAATCAACGAGCGAGCCATTTAGAGACCTCCGTGGGGTTGAGTCCTGAGAGACGCAGAGAGCGATTCACAGGTCGAGCCAACATAGGTCCTGGATCTTAGGACGCCAGTGGTTATTTCGAGTCCGGCGTCCGCGCTCCGGCATCCGAGCGCGGGAAAGGACCGCTTCACTGACCCCTAGGAATTGAAGTATTCGAGATCGCGCGTTGCAGCCAGTCCGGGCGACCCGCGCGGCCTGTAAGGGATTCCCCGACTCGACGTCATCGTGTGCCGATATCTCGCCGACGCTGCTCACGCCGCCGCTCGCGTACAGAAGTTCAGGGGCCTACCGAGCCGCTCCCGCCTTTCGACCCCGCCGTTTGTGTTCGCCGGGCTCGGCGCGCCCTCGATCAGCACGTTTCCGAGTCCTTGATGGTTCCGCTCAGCGTGGTAATGGGCGCAGGGACTCTGAAATCGAACGCCGCACGTGCGGCCCGGTCCTGGCTTCCAGACCCTAGGCGCCGGTTGATCCGTCCATTCGTGTTCACTGGCTGACGTCGGTCGATCAGCGTCCCGCCGCGCCATGGCACGGCGGGACGTCGCCGGACCGCTAGAGCAAGGGCGGGACGGCGAGCTGCGCGAGCTGTAACGCCTGCGCCGGGAACCATGCACCGGCGGCCGGGTCAACCATCCCCCAGAGCGGATCGAATGTGCTCTGCGCCGCGCCCGTGATGTCCCACGGATTGTACGCCGTGTAGTCCCAGGCTCGCGCGCCACCGGCGATGTCGCACTGCCCATCCGACTCGCCCGGAATCTTGACCCATAGATAGGCGTCGACGAGAGGGACTCCAGTGCTCGCGGTCGGACGCAACCCAGCGCCCGCTCCGGGAGGGTTGCACCAATCGCCCGAGTTCAGCGCGCTAATCACTGTCGCCGATTGGTTGTACGGCGGCGCCGCGTACGGGTCGGTGTCGAGCGGACCATTTCCGTTTCGGCTCGTGTCGATCACGAACGGCACCGTCGCGACCGCACCGTTGAGCATGTTCGCGAGGCTGGCCGTGACCGTCGCCTCGTACGCCGCGCTGTAGTCCAAGCCGTAGTTTGTCGCCGGATCGTACTGGCTCGGGCAATAGTCAAAGTGCCCCAGCGCCCACGAAGCGCCGCCGATCGCCGCCTCGATGCACTGGGACACCCACGTTCCGAACTGAACCGACTGATCGGTCGGCTGATAGTTCGAAACGTTCAGAAAGAAGCCTTTGACGAGCTGCGCGCCGGTGTTCGGATCGAAGCCGGCCTTGTGGATGCGATAGGCCGCCTCGCCCACGCCCAACCAAGCGCTGTGCGTTCCGTCGAGGTAGATTGAAGCGTTCGGCGCCGTTGCGGTGAGGGTCGCGATCGCGGCCTGGAACTGCGCGTAGCGCCCATCCGAGGTGGCACCGGGTGCAGGGACTGTGGCGCCGGTGGAATCGGTGACGGTTGGCTGGCACGACTCAGACGCACCGTAGATTGTCGTGTTGTACGGGATGATCCCGAGACCGTCTGGCTCGAGAATGACGTCGGCCTTCCCCTTACCGATCCCTGCCGCGAACCCGGCGATCCACGCCTCGTACGAGGCCGTGTCCACCGCGCCACCGGCGGAGTAGCCGGTGCAGTCGCGGAACGGGATATTGTACGCGACCAGGACGGGAACCCGACCCTCGCATGACGCCGCCTCCATCGTCTGGCGCACCGCCTTCTGCACGTCCGCAGGCGCGCCGCTTGTGAACCACACTGCCTGCGGCGTTGCCGCCAAGGCCGTGAGCTTGAGCGCGTCCGACAGGTCACGCGCCTTGACGAGATTGGCGATCTGCTTCACGGCTCCAGGGTCGGGAGGCGGCACGAAGAACTTCGCCGCCGTTTTTGCTGCAACCGAGCTACTGGTGATCGCGCCAACGTCGATCGACGCAGTCGGCGCTGACGGCTGCTCATCGGCGCAGCCAGACCCCAAAACGGTTCCACCCAGTACTGCCACACACACGAATATCTGCTTCGTCATCTCCCTCTCCCTTTCTTGTCGACCCCCCGGCGCGAATTCCACGCCCCTCGCGTGTTCGTCACGCTCGAAAACCTGAGGGCGCTATGCGTATCACAAACGGCGTCCGCCTACAGAATTCCGTTGCATCTTCGTTTGTGACGATTTGAATCGCGCTCCCTGGCCGTGGGACGAACTCATTTTCAGGAATAGCTGGACCTTTCACATGTCGTTCGCAAAAACCCGATCGAGCGGACATCGCGGTCTTTTCTGCCGGTTCGCCTTCATCGCCTGGTCCTGGTCGGAAGGGAACAATCCACAGCTGCTGGCGAACACGACGACGTTCGATCCGGGCGGGATCGGCGCGACCTACAAGCGGTACCTGCAGTGCATCGGCGGCAAGACGGTGACCGGCGACGAGCTGCATGTTCGTTCCGAGCACCGGGTGCGAATGATCGCGCGCGCGACGCTCGGGATCTTCGCCGCGGGCTGCACCGGTTGTCCTTCGCCAAAATTCGATCCCCGTGTGATCTTGGGGATTTCGCGCCGCTCGGGGGCGCAAGATCGGCGGGTGCTCGCGCTCCTTCTCGCCCTCGTGGCCGCCGCCGGGTCTTCCCTGCGCTCCCGCGCCAACCTGGCCATGGAAAATCTCGCCCTTCGCCAGCAGCTCGCCGTTCTCCAGCGCCGGCGTTCCCGCCCTCCCCTTGCCTGGACCGTTCGTCCCGGAGAGTTCGATGACCACGCGGCTGGCCGTGACCCAATCCCTCGTGCAGGCCCTGACTTACCGCCCACCCGGAGACCGCATCACATCCGCCTGCGTCGGCCCATAGAGCGTTCCTACCTGTTGCGGCGTAAGCCACTGGTGATAGCGCGGCGAACCAGGCTGCTGCTGATCGCTCAGCAGCTTCTCAAAGTCGGCCTGCAACTGCGGCGAGCGATTCAGAATGATCCGTATGCGCCGGGTCGCGAGCGGA
>CAVRRT010000041.1:0-5220 GCA_963723305.1 uncultured Pseudomonadota bacterium | reverse complement strand
CCGCGGATGCTTCCGATCGTCTGGACGCGCGACACGGCGACACCGCCCACGATGAGCAGCGCGGCGCCGATGGTGAGCGCGAAGCTCCAGCGGCCGGGCCTGGTCGAAACCGTCGCCGCGCTGGCCGGCACGCCGCGCCCGGCTGCGGCACGGCGGTGCGACGAGATGGGGATGATGTCCATTGTGCGATCCACGGCAACCTCAGGCCTTTGAAACTGCAGAATTCGCGCCAATTCGCGCCAAGGAGATGCCGCTGACGGCCGGCGCTCAGAACCGCGCCCGGCGGGAGCCGGCCTGCAGAATGCCGAATCGACCCTCTCGGCACCGTGCGAACTGCGACGAGAGGGCAGCTCGAGCGGCGTGCGCCTGGGCAGCGTCTGACGCCGCTCACACCACCAGCTCAGCCGCCAGCTGCTGACCTTCTCGACGACCGACGACACCGTCAACGAACGTCGACGTCGGTTCACTTTTGACGCTTTTTTAACGCCTTTTTAACGCCGGATCATGGTCTCGGTTCCGAGGTTGCTCGGCACGCGTTGGGATCTCGAACCCGCTCGAGGGAGGACTGCTCATAGGCCTCTCGCATCCCGCACGCCCGTCTGGGCTCGCTTCTTGCGAAATCCGTCGGTGATCGGTCGGCGGGCCCGGCCGGTCCAGCCTCCTGGAAGGCACGATCGTTGCCTTGTGGAAGAGCACCCGGGTGCCGGAGGCGGTCGAGGGGGCCGCCCTGATGAGCACTGAACCGACGAGAAGAGCCGAGCCGTTGCGAATTCCCCGGGCCGTGGCCGTGGTCCTGGGTATCGCAGCGCCGGCGCTGGTCACGCCCCTGGCGCTGCGGGTCTTCGGTCGCGAGGATCTCCCCAACGTCGCAATCCTCTATCTGTTCGTCGTCGCGCTGGTGTCGCTCCGGCTCGGCTACCGCCCCTCGCTCCTGGCCGCGGTCGCGAGCGCCCTCTGCCTCGACTACTTTTTCACGGTTCCCTATCACAGCCTGGCGATCACCCAGGGCCGCGAGCTCACCACCCTGGCCGGGCTGTTGGTGACAGCCATTTTCATCAGCACGCTGAACGAGCGGATGCGCAAGCAGGCGCGCGCCGCGCGACACAGCGAGCGGCGAACCGAACAGCAGGCCGCGCTGGTCTGGGCCTTGGTGGAGGCCGAGTCTTTCGACGAGCTCTGCGCGCGCGCCGCGCAGCGGGTGGCGCGGGCGACCGGAACCGCCGTCAGGATCCTGTTGCGGGGCGGCGATGGTCGGCTTCGGGTCGCTCACGGGCCGGAAGGAACGTCCGCGCTGGCGCTCGAGGAGTTGGCGGCAGTCGAGTGGGCGGCATCCCGCCTCGAGGTCTCGGGGGCGGGGACGTCGACCTTTCCAGCCGCCGCTTCGACGTACCTGCCGTTGCGCACGCCGCGCGGGTGCGTCGGTGTGGTGGCGCTCGGGCGGCGGAACGGCGCCGTCGTCCGTCCCTCTTCGCTGGCCGTCTCGATGACCGACCAGATCGCCATCTCGATCGAACGGGCGTTGCTCGCCGACGAGAAGCACGCCGCCGAGCTGGACGCCGAGATCGAGAGAATGCGGAGCGCCGTCCTGAGCTCCGTCTCGCACGATCTCCGGATGCCCCTGGCAGTGATCGCCTCGGCGTCCAGCGCCCTCGCCGAGCAGGGGAGCCAGCTCACGAACGGGCGCCGCGCCGAAATGGGCGGCATCATCAACGCCGAAGCCCGCCGTCTCAACGAGCTCTTGAGGAGCCTGCTCGACGTCACGCGGCTTCAGTCCGGCTCCCTGCACCTGAGCCGCAGCTGGCAGCGCCTCGAGGGCGTGGTGGGGCGCGTCCGCGGGCAGATCGAGAATCGGGCCCCGAATCGTGCGCTTCTCACCCGGCTGCCCTCCGACCTTCCGCCCCTCTACATCGATCCGATCCTCGTCGAACAGGTCCTCCTGAACCTGCTGGACAACGCCCACAAGCACTCCGCGAACGACGACCCCGTGGAGATCGCGGTGGCGCAGGACGCCGCCTCGGTGAACGTCTCCGTCATCGACCACGGGACGGGCGTCGGCTCCCCGGATCTGGCGCGAATCTTCGAGAGGTTCTACCGAGGAGGCGGCTCGGCGCCGGGCGGCCTGGGGCTGGGGCTGACGATCGCCCAGGGCATCGTCCAGGCCCACGGCGGGCGCATTTGGGCCTCTCCCACGGCCGGGAATGGGCTGACCGTGACGTTCACTCTCCCGACCGGAGGCGCTTCCGTGGCGTCCCCGACGTGACGCCTGGCCCCGCCATATTGATTGTCGACGACGATCGAATGATGATCCGGGTGTTCACCGCCAGCCTGGAGACGGAGGGGTATCGTGTCTTCGATGCCAACACCGGGGAGCGGGGCCTCTCGGAGGTGCGCACGAGGAACCCCGACCTCGTCATCCTCGATCTGGGGCTCCCCGACGTCGACGGCCTGGTGATGGTTCCCCGGATCCGCGCCGACACCGACGCCCCGATCATCGTCGTCTCGGCGCGCGAGCACGAGCTCGACAAGGTCAAGGCGCTCGACGCCGGCGCCAACGACTATCTGACGAAGCCGTTCTCGGTTCCCGAGCTGCTGGCCCGAATCCGCGTGGGGATCCGGAGCCGGGCCCAGGTCGGCGACACCCTCGAGACGGTGGTGACGTTCGGTGACTACCAGCTCGATCTGAGGAGTCGGCGGCTGATGCGCGGCGAGCGCCAGATCCGCTTGTCGGCGACCGAGCTCAAGCTGCTGGTGACGCTGGCCCGCCACGCCGACGAGGTCGTCACCCCGAACACGCTCCTCAAGGAGGCCTGGGGCTCAGGCTACCGGACCCGGAGCGGATACGTGCGCGTCTACATGCACGCGCTCCGGCGCAAGATCGAAGACGATCCGACGCGGCCGGCATACCTCATCAACGAGGCCGGGCTTGGCTACCGCTTGCGCACGACCGGGGCGCGACGCGCTCCCCAGCGCTGACCGCCCGTAGTGCCTACGGGCTCGCTGCCGGCCATCCGTGACCGCTGTCACCGCGGGCGTCGTGTGGGTCTGCGGATCACCTGCATTTTTAACGCCCTTCCTAGAAGGGTCCCTCTTGTAACGTCCACGTAAACAAATAAACCTTTAATAGAAAGAAACGTTCGACCTCGGATGGGTCGAAGGAGGTTGGTCATGTTGTCACTCTCAATCTTGTCCCTGGCTGGATCCCTCTTTGCCGTCGCCACGCCGACGGCGAGCTACCCGCATCCGGCGGCCCGCGCGAGCCAGCCGACGCAGATCGCCCACCTGACGCGTCAGCCGGTCTCGGACGGGCGCGGGCAGGTCTGGCGGCCCGAAGAGGTTGTCCCAGCCAAGGCGACGCAGGCCGCGCCGACCGCGCAGACGCCCCCGGTTCGCACGTTCGCCTCGGTCGGAAGGTAGCAGGTCGGGGGACTCGGCCGAGGCCCGCTCCCGGGCTCGGCCGAGGGCCGCTCCCGTCTTCAGCGAGCGCTGGGGTGAACCGCGGCGAAGGCCCGTGCATGCCCGAGGATCGCCAGGTTCCTGGGGATGTCGTCGGCCACCACGCGCAAGGCCAGGTTGCCCGCTTCTGGCTCGAGATCGATGTCCAGCCAGGCGCCCTCGAGCCAGAAGGGATCGTCGGCGACCAGCGAATGGTCCAGGTGACCGAGCACGGCGCGCGCGCTGTGGCACTGCAGGATCCGCAGGACACGCGGGGGATCGACACCCTCGGGGGGACGGATGAGCAGCTTCGTGCCGGCGACCTTCTTGTCCGTTCCGGTGGTCGCGGTGTGGACGTAGCTGTAGATGGGCTGCACGGCGAGGACGGTCATTCCCGCCAGGAGCCGCAGATCGAAGGCGTCGCTGGTGGTCGACTCGCACTGTAGCTGCTCGACCTCGGCCGCCTTGGTCTGGGGAACGACGCCGCCACAGGAACCCGATCCGACGACGGTCAGGAGGACGATCGCCGCGGCTCGCCGCGAATGGCTGGTGCAGGGACGCAAGATCCTTCTCTCTCCTCTGGCTCGAGGGAGCTTGCGCGAGCGAGGCGTTAAACGCGCGTTAAAACGTTGTCGCTCAGGCGATCGCATCGTTGATGCTCTCTCGTGAGGCATGCCACTGACAGCGGAGGCCGTGACGAGATACGTCTCCAGTACCTCATGATGACCATGCGTAGTTTTCATCTTTTCGTTCTGGCCGTGGGTCTATTCGCGGCATGCGGTCCGAGGACCTCGGGCCAGGCGGGGATCTCTTGCAGCGTCGACAGTGACTGCAACGCTGGGTTGCACTGCCTCGCCTACGCCGTCTTCGTCGACGGGGGAGCGGACGGGGGTTGTGCCTCGCTCGGAAAGATCTGCGCTCTTCCTTGCGCGGCCAACACGGATTGTAGTCCACTCGACGCCGGCTACGTCTGCTCCTCGAGTTGCAACGCCGCCCCCGTCTGCCAGCCCTGAACGGCGGCGCGCTGGTCACCCCATCAGCGAGCGGACCGTCTCTTTGATTCGACCGAGGGTGCGAAGATCTTCTTCTCCCCGGGTACCGCGAAGGGGGAGTCGAAGGTGAGCTCGCCGGAGAGAGAGTAGGAATAGGGGAAGACCACCCTCGCCGAATAACCGTTGCGGTGATCCAGCCTGACCTCGACTGCGTTCCGCTTGTCCTTCGTCCCGGGCGGCACCGTCTTGACGTCGAGGGCCAGGGCCGTGGCCTTGTAGCGGCCCTGTTGCGCGCCATCGATAAACCCCTGTTCGATGAGCGCAATGAGCTCTCTGGGTGGTTCATCCCCCTCCAGCGCTTCCGTGCGCGAGACTGCTCCGGAGGGCGACATCGTGGCGCCGAAGGGGAAAAATCCGTGATGCTGAGAAAGCATCTGACGCGCGAATCGCCGCGCTGAAACGGGCGCGCCTGTTCATTGGCGCGGACTCGGGACCTATGCATCTGGCCGCGGCCGCGGGCGCGCCGACCCTGGGTCTATTCGGCCCTTCCGACGAAGCGCTCTATGCGCCCTGGGGTCCGCGGGCTCGCACGGTACGGGGCTCCAGATCCTTCGAAACCTTCCTTGAAGTCGACCCCAACCTGGATCAGCAGATCTGCCATATGATGGAGCTGTCGGCCTCCAGCGTCCTGATGGCCGCCGAGCGCCTGATCGCCGATACCGAGCTGGAGACCGACCGTGGCTGAAACCTTCGATATGATTGTGCGGGGCGGGGTGGTGGTGAACCACGCCGGCAC
>CAVRRT010000040.1:0-14703 GCA_963723305.1 uncultured Pseudomonadota bacterium | reverse complement strand
GCTTCCGGGCGTGGTGGTGGTGACGGTGCCGCGGGCGCGCCAGGCGCTGGGCGTCATCGCGGCCAACCGGTTCGGCGCGGCCGAGGCGATGACGCTGCTGGCGGTCACCGGCACCAACGGCAAGACGACCACCACCTATCTCGTCGAGGAAATGTTGCGCGCCAGCGGGCGCGCGCCGGGGATCTTCGGCACCATCACCTACCGCGCGGCGGGCCTGGCGGGCGGCGGGCGCGCCGCGCCGCTGACGACCCCGGGTGCGCTCATGCTGCACGCGCTTCTGGCTGACATGCGGGCGGTCGGGACCACCGACGTCGTGTTAGAAGCAACCTCACACGCGCTCGAACAAGGGCGCCTGGATGGTTGTCGGTTTCGCGTGGCGGCGCTGACCAACCTGACGCAGGACCACCTCGACTACCACCGCACGATGGGGGAGTACGAAAACGCCAAGGCCATCCTGTTCGAGCGGCTGATCGATCCGGCGCGCGGCGTCGCCGTGACGTTCGCCGACGACGAGGCCGGGCGGCGAATGCGCGCGCGGGCCAAAGCGAGCGCGACGCTGAGCGTGGCGCGGGCACCGGGCGCCGGGGCGCGTGGCGCCGAGGTGGTGGTCGAGCGACACCTCTTCGAGCCGCTCGGGACGCGCGCAACGCTGGCGACACCCGTCGGGAGGCTGGAGATCGCCACGCCGCTGGTCGGTGGGTACAACCTCGACAACCTGGCGCTGGCGGTCGGCGTGGCCGTCGCCCGCGGGATCGAGGCCGACGCCATCGTCGAAGGCGCGGCGCGGCTGACCGGCGTTCCGGGGCGGCTCGAGCGGGTCGCCAATGCGCGCGGCGTGCTGTGCCTGGTCGACTACGCGCACACGCCCGATGCGCTGGCCCGGGCGATCGCCGCCGTCCGGCCGCTCGTGACGTCGGCGTCGGCGTCGAACGGAGCGCGGCCGGGACGCCTGATCGTCGTCTTCGGCTGCGGCGGCGATCGCGACCGCGGCAAGCGACCGCTGATGGGCGAGATCGCGGTCCGCGACGCCGATCTCGCCGTCGTCACCTCCGACAATCCACGCACCGAAGATGCGGCCAGCATCGCGGCCATGATCGTCGACGGCGTGCGGCGCGCGGGCGGGATCGAGCTGTCGGCGGGCGCGCTCGGCGCCGCGCCGCGCGGCTATCACCTGGAGATCGATCGCCGGGCGGCCATCCGCGCCGCCGGCAGGGCCACCGCGCCGGGCGACGTCCTGCTCATCGCCGGCAAGGGGCACGAGGACTACCAGATCGTCGGGACCACCCGCCTCCACTTCGACGATCGCGAGGAGGCCGCCCTGGCGCTGGCGGCGGGCGCGGCGGCATGAGCGCGGCCCGCCACACCATCGACTTCGCCGTCCGCGCGATGAAGGGGACGATCACGACCGCGGGCGCGCCTGCCTCCTCGTCCGCGTTCGCCGGCGCCGCCGCCGACAGCCGCACCGTCGGAGCGGAGCAACTCTTCTTCGCGCTGCCGGGCGAGCGGGTCGACGGCTTCCAGTTCGTCGCGCAGGCGGTGGCCTCGGGCGCGGCCGGCGTGGTCGTCGCGCGCGGGCGTGGCCTCCCCGCCGGCGCGGCGGGCACGGCGGTGATCGCGGTCGACGACCCGCGACGCGCGCTGGGCGATCTGGCGCGCGCCGTCCGCGCCCTCTATCGGGGCCGGGTCGTCGCGGTGACCGGCTCGAACGGCAAGACGACGACCAAGGAGCTCTGCGCGGCGGCGCTGCGCCCGCTCGGCGACGTGCTGCGCACCCCCGGCAACTTCAACACCGACGTCGGTCTGCCGCTGACCATCCTCTCAGCGAGCGGCGCCGAGGCGGCCTGGGTGCTGGAGATGGCGATGCGCGCCCCCGGCGAGATCGCCTACCTGACCGAGATCGCGCGCCCGGAGATCGGCATCATCACCAACGTGGCGGCCGCGCACCTGGAGACGCTCGGATCGGTCGAAGGCGTGGCGCGGGCGAAAGGCGAGCTCTTCGCCGGGCTGGGCCCGACGGGGACGGCCGTGCTGCCCGTCGACGATCCGCTCATCGCCGCGCAGGCGGCGCCGGTGCCGCGCGCGCGGCGGCTGACCTTCGGCGGGCGGGCCGCCGGCGACGTGCGCCTCCTCGACGTCGTCCCGGCCGGCGCGAGCGGCTCGGTCGTTCGCTACGCGGTTCGCGACACGCCGGTCGTCGTTCGCCTCCCGCTCGGCGGCGCGCACAACGCGCGCAACGGGGCGGCCGCGCTGGCCGCGGCGCTGGCCGCCGGCGTCTCACCGCTCGACGCGGCCCGGGGATTGGAGACCGTCGCGCTGCCGCCGCACCGCTCGGCGCCCGTCGCGGCGGGGGGACGCACCATCCTCGACGACTGCTACAACGCCAATCCGGCATCGATGAGCGCGGCGCTCGGCGCGCTGGCGGCCGCCGCGGCGGGCGGGCGCCGGTTCGCCATCCTGGGCGACATGCTGGAGCTCGGCCCGGACGCGGAAGCGGCGCACCGGGCGCTCGGGCGGGCGGCGGGCGGACAGGCGGGTCTGGCGGGCCTCGTCGTCCTGGGCCAGTTCGCGCCCGTCGTGGTCGAGGAGGCGCGCGCGGCCGGGCTCGGCGCGGCGCGCGCGCTCGCCGCGGCGTCACCCGAGGCGGCCGCCGCGGCGCTGGCCCCCTGGACGGCGGCCGGCGACTGGATTCTGGTGAAGGCGTCGCGCGGCCTGCGCCTCGAGCGGGCCGTCGAGGCGCTGCGGACGGCGCTCGGACCCGCCATGGAACGACAACCGGAAAGGGGAACCTGACCTCCCATGCTGTTCCACCTCTTTCACGTCCTCGCGCTGCACGACCGTGTGCCGGGGGCCAACGTCTTTCGCTACGTCTCGACCCGCGTCGGGTTGGCGACGCTGACCTCGCTGATGATCACCTTCCTGGTCGCCCCCTGGTTCATCCGCCGGGCGCGCGAGCGGCAGCTGGGCGAGGTGATCCGCGAGGACGGCCCGGCCGGGCACGCCTCCAAGCGCGGCACCCCCACGATGGGGGGCGCGCTCATCATCCTGGCGCTCACCGCCGCGACGATCCTCTGGTGCGACCTGCGCAGCACGCTGGTCTGGCTGGCGCTGCTGGTCACCGTCGGCTACGGCGCGATCGGCTTCCTCGACGACTACCTGAAGCTGTCACGCAAGAACAAGAAGGGGCTCCCGGCCAAGCTCAAGCTGGCCGGGCAGCTGGTGATCGGCGTGGTGGCGATGGTCTGGCTCTACACGGGAGACGGTCTCCCCGAGGACGTCCGGCTGCGGATGGCGATGCCGCTGGTCAACTTCCACCACTGGTCGCTGGCGCTGCCGCTCGGTGCTTACGTCGCCTTCGCGGTCTTCGTGCTCATGGCCGAGTCGAACGCGGTGAACCTGACCGACGGCCTCGACGGGCTGGCGATTGGTCCGGTGATCATCTGCGCCTTCACGCTCCTCCTGCTGTCGTACGCCGCGGGGACGACGCTGCGCGACTTCAACATCGCCCACTATCTCGGCATGCCGCACGTCCCGGGCGCCGGCGAGCTGGCGGTGTTCTGCGGCGCGATGGGGGGCGCCGGCATCGGGTTCCTCTGGTTCAACACCCACCCCGCGCAGGTGTTCATGGGCGACGTGGGGGCGCTGGCGCTGGGCGGCGCCATCGGGTTCGTGGCGCTGGCGACCAAGACCGAGCTGTCGCTGCCCCTCATCGGCGGCGTGTTCGTGGTCGAGGCGCTCTCCGACATCATCCAGGTCGGCTACTACAAGCGGACCAAGAAGCGCATCTTCTTGATGGCCCCCATCCACCACCACTTTGAAAAGCTGGGGTGGCCCGAATCGCGGATCGTGGTGCGTTTTTGGATCGTCTCCTTCGCTTGCGCGATTCTAGGGCTCATCACGACGCTCAAGGTCAGGTAGGTCGCGTTGATCGAGCTCGCCCAGAGGCGCGTGCTCGTCGTCGGTCTCGGACGCTCCGGGATCGCGGCGGCGGAGCTCTGCGCGGCGCGCGGCGCGCGGGTCACCGTGACCGACAAGCGGCCCGAGAGGGAGCTTGGACCCGCGCTCGTCAGGCTGCCGGCGGGAGTCGCGCACGAGCTGGGAGGCCACAGGGGCGAAAGCTTCCTGGCCGCCGATCTGATCGTCCTGTCGCCGGGCGTCCCGGAGATCCCCGAGCTCTGCGCGGCGCGCGCCGCCGGCGTCGCCGTCACCGGCGAGCTGGAGCTGGCGTCGCGCTTCGTCCGAGCGACCATCGTCGCCGTCACAGGAACGAACGGCAAGTCGACCGTCACCACGCTGGTGGGCGAGATGCTGCGCGCCACCGGCCGTCCGACGTTCGTGGGCGGCAACCTCGGCGAGCCGCTGGCGGAGGCGGTGGGAACCCCCGCTGCCGAGGCCGGCGGCTTCTGCGTCGTCGAGGTGTCGAGCTTCCAGCTCGAGACGGCGGAGACCTTCCACCCGCGCGTCGCGGTCCTCCTCAACATCACGCCCGATCACCTGGATCGCTATGACGGGCTCGACGGTTACGCCGCCGCCAAGGCCCGCATCTTCGCCGCGCAGACGCCCGACGATTTCTCGGTGGTGAACTTCGACGACGCGCTCTCGGTGCGCGTCAGCGCGCCGGCCCGCGGCCGCCGTGAAGGTTTTTCGATCGTCGAAACGCTGGCCACCGGGGCCTGGCTGGGGGGCGCCCTCATGATCAGGCTCCCCGGCGCGCCCTTCGAGTCATACCCCTCGTCGCTCCCCTGGCTGGTCGGGCAGCGGCACAACCAGGCCAACGCGCTGGCCGCGCTGCTGGCGGCCCGCCTGGCCGGCGCGTCGCCGGAGGCCGCACGCGCCGGCCTCTTCGCCTTCCGCCCGCTCGCCCACCGGATGGAGCTGGTCGCCGAGGTGGACGGCGTCGCCTACTACGACGATTCGAAAGGGACCAACGTCGGCGCCGTCGTGGCGGCGCTGGACGGCTTCCCGCGCCCCGTCGTCCTCATCGCCGGCGGCCGCGACAAGGGGGGGACTACGCGCCGCTCGCCGAGGCGCTCCGTCGGTTCGGGCGCGCGGCGATCCTGATCGGCGAGGCGGCCGACAAGATGCAGGCGGCGTTCGCGCCGGTGCTCCCCGTCGAGCGCGCGCCGACGCTGGAGGCGGCCGTCGACGCCGCTCACCGGCTGGCGCGGCCGGGCGACGCGGTCGTGCTGTCGCCGGCCTGCTCCAGCTTCGACATGTTCCGCGACTACGCCCACCGTGCCGAGGTGTTTCGCGGCGCGGTCGCCCGCGTGACCGGGACGGCGGCGGGGCGAACCACGCCGGAGGCGGCCCGAACCACGCCGAAGGTGGCCCGATGAACCGCCCCCGACCGGTGAGACGCTCCCCGGAGCCGGCCTCCCCACGCCGGACCGGCCTCCGGATCGAGCGTCCGGCCGCCGCACCCGATCCGACAGCCACGGCGCGGGCGTTGGCCGGGGCGCGCGATCTCTGGGCGGCGGTGCGCACGCGCGTCGCCCAGCTGCTCCGCCCCGACGCGACGGCCGCCACGCCGATGATCCGCCCCAGCGAGGTCGGCGTCGATCGGGTCCTGGTCGGCGCGGTGCTGGTGCTGGTCGCCTTCGGGATGGTGATGGTCTTCTCCTCGGGCGCCGTGTTCGCCGCCAAGAAGTACGGCGACGCGGCCTACTTCCTCAAGCGCGAGATCATCTATGCGCTCCTCGGCCTGGGCGCGCTGTCGCTGGCGGTGAAGGTCGACTATTCGGTCTACCGCCGGTTCGCCTACCCGCTGCTGTTCGTCAGCATCGCGTTCCTGGCCGCGGTGCTGAAGATCGGCTCCCGCGCCGGCGGCGCCATCCGCTGGTTCCGGCTGGGACCGCTGTCGTTCCAGCCGAGCGAGCTGGCCAAGCTGGCCCTCTGCGTCTATCTGGCCTCCTTGCTGGCGCGCAAGGCAGAGAAGGTGCGGGTCTTCTCTGTCGGCTTCCTGCCGCCGCTGCTGGTCACCGGCCTCATGATGGGTCTGCTCCTCAAGCAGCCGGATCTCGGCACCGCCGTCATCTTCGGCTGCGTGGCGCTGGGGCTGCTCTTCGTCGCCGGGACGCGCTCGAGCTACCTCATCCTGGCGGTGCTTGTCGCCGCGCCCGCCGGCTGGAAGTTCATCGTCTCCACGCCGTTCCGGATGCGGCGCATGCTGGCCTTCCTCGATCCCTGGGCCTTCCGGCGCGACGTCGGCTACCAGATCACGGAGTCGCTCATCAGCGTCGGCTCGGGCGGCGTCTCCGGCCTCGGCCTCGGCGACGGACGGCAGAAGCTCTTTTTCCTCCCCGAAGCCCACACCGATTTCATCCTCTCCATCGTCGGTGAGGAGCTGGGGCTCATCGGCGTGGGGTGCGTGATCGCCGCCTTCGCCCTGCTGGTCTGGCGCGGCCTGCGCGCGGCCGTGCGCGCACGCGACGCGTTCGGCAGCTACCTCGCCTTCGGGATCACCACGATGTTCGGGCTGCAAGCGCTGGTGAACATCGGCGTGGTCCTCGGATCGCTCCCGACCAAAGGGCTGCCGCTGCCGTTCATCAGCTATGGCGGCAGCTCGCTGGTGATGAGCCTCTTCATGGCCGGCGTGCTGGCCAACATCTCGGCGCGCAACCCGGAGCCGCACGAGTGGCAACCGGGCACCCACCGCGCCGGCAAGGGGGCCAACCGCCGCCTCGACGCCGGCCCGCGCCTCGTCATCGAGGTGGGCCCGAGACGGTCCCGCCCGCGCATCGAGCCGAGCTCGACGGAAGCCCCGGGGACCCTCCCAGGGTCTCCGCAACAATGACCGCGCGGCCGCCGCGAGGGGATCAAGACGATACCCGCCCGCTGCGGGTCGTGATCGCAGGCGGCGGAACGGGCGGCCACCTCTACCCGGGGATCGCCGTGGCGCAAGCGATCGCGGCGACGGGCGGCGAGGTGGTCTTCGTCGGAACCGAGCGCGGCCTCGAGACGCGCCTCGTGCCCAAGGCCGGCTTTCAGCTGGAGCTGATCAAGGTGAGCGGCCTCAAGCGGATGGGCCTCGGGGGGCTCGCGCGCGGGCTCGGGCGGCTACCGCGCGCCTTGCTCGAGTCGCGCCGGATCCTGAGCCGGCTCCGCCCCGACGTCGTGCTGGGGGTCGGCGGCTACGCCTCGGGGCCGCTGGTGCTGACCGCCGCGCTCTCGGGCTATCCGACGGCGGTGCAGGAACAGAACAGCGTCCCGGGGTTCACCAACCGGATCTTGGGGCGCTTCGCGCGCCGCGTGTTCGTGGCGTTCGACGAGGCGGCGCCGGCGTTCGCGCGCCGCAAGGTCCGCTTCACCGGGAATCCCGTCCGGCGCGAGCTCATCGAGCGGGCCGCCGCCTTCGCCGGCCGCGACGCCACCAACGCCAAGTCGATCTTGATCCTGGGCGGCAGCCAGGGATCGCACGCCGTCAACGAGCTCGCGTCGGGGATGGTGCGGGTGCTGGACGCCCGCGGGCGGCTGCCGCCCATCGTGCACCAGACCGGGCCCGACGAGCACGATCGGATGCAGGTCCACTACGCGGCCTTCGGCTACCAGGACCGCGTGCAGGTGCGCGCCTTCATCGACGACATGCCGGCTGCCCTGGCCGACGCCCAGCTGGTCGTGGCGCGCGCGGGAGCACTCACGCTGGCCGAGCTGGCGATCATGCGGCGCCCCGCGATCCTGATCCCGCTCCCCACCGCCGCCGACGACCACCAGAACACCAACGCCTTCGCGTTCCAGCACGCCGGCGCCGCGCTGGTGCTGCCGCAGCCGGAGGCCTCGGCCACGCGCCTCGGCGATCTCGTCGACGGAATCCTGGGGGACCCTGCCCGCCACGCCGCCATGGCGGAGGCGATGGGGACGCTGGCGCGGCCGCGCGCCACCGAAGACATCGTCGCCGAGCTCGGCGCCATTGCGCGCCGGCTGGCCAGGTAGAGGGGAACAGACGGTCGAGCGATCTATCGGGCGGGGGCGCCGGCCCGGTTGGCGAACAGCCAGGAGGCGATGGCGGCGAGCTCCCGTTGGATGGTGGGGGTCGACGGCGCCTGCACGAGATCGTTCTCCGCCGCTCTGGCCAGGGCCGTGGCCCGGGCCGGCTGGCGCCCCGCGGCCCACAGAGCGCGCGCGAGCGCGAAGCGAGCCCGGGCGCGATAGGCGCTCGTCGGCGCCCGCAGCTCGCCGATCCGGTTGGCCCGCTCGAGGACCGGCAAGGCCTCGTCGATCCGCTCCGCGCCGAGGTGAGCCGAGCCGAGCGCGGTCAGGCTGAGGAAGACGAACAGTCCCTCGGCGTCAGCCTCGCGCTCGAATATGGCCAGCGCGCGGGCGGCGGCGGCCGTCGCCTCGTCCCAGCGGCCGTCGCGGGCCAAGAACTCGCTGTGGTTCGAGAGCAGGAGGGCCGTCCGCGGGTGGTCGGGCCCGAAGCCGCGCTCGACGATCTCCACGGCCCGTCCCCCCTGGGCGACCGCCTCGGCGAGCTGGCCGAGATCGTCGTGGTAGACGGCGATGTTGCCGACCGAGATCCCGATGTCGGGATGATCGGGTCCAAGGACCCTCTCCTTGGCGCCGAGCGCCAGCCGCGCGTCCTCGAGCGCTTCGACGATCCGCCCCTGCTTGGCGCGAAGCATGGCCCGGTTGTTGAACAGCCAGCCCCAGAGGAGATCGTGTCCGCCCATGCGGCGAAGCAGCGCCTCCGCGATCCGGCACCAGACCTCGGCGACGGCGCCGTCGGAGCCGCGCACCGACTCGTACCCCACCAGCAGCACGGCCGTCGTCGCCGCCACCTCCTCATGACGGCTCGAAAGCGCCGTCACCACCGCCTCCTCGGAGAGCTTGGCCGCCGCGTCCATCGCCCCCTGCTCCTCGTAGAGCCGGGCGGCCTCGAGCAGCACGTCGGCCAGCAGGGGCGCGTGTCCGAGCTCGCGCGCGGCGCGCTCCAGTGACCCGACCGCCCCCAGCCCTTCATTGATTTGCCCGACGCGGCAGAAGGCGCGGACCTGGGCCAACCGGCTGCGCAGCGTCTCGACCTGCTGGCGCGCCGCCGGATCCGCCGGAGGCCGCACGACCGCTCGCAAGAGCTCGATGTCCTCGCAGCGCTCGAGTGTGCCGAGCGCGTTCGCCGCACCGATGGCGTTCTCGACCACCGCCGCCGTCGGGCGCCGGAACATCTTCACCAGCGCCTCGAGATCCTCCAGCCCTTCCCGCAGACAAGCCATCCGCAGATCGAGCACCTCGGCCGATTGTTCCTGGCGCACGTGAGTCGCTTCGCACGCCTCGACGTAGAGCTCCGACCACCGCCGGGCGTAGCGATCGAGCACCTGGCCCGTGCCCTCCCAGGCCTTGGCCGCGTAGGCCTTTCCCGTCGACAGGAAGGCCTGGCGCATCTCCGCCTTGGCGGGCGTCTCCAGCGGCGCGTCACCGCGAGGCGCCTCCCAGATCCCCGCCAGCCTGGCCGCGGCGGCCGCCTCGAAGCGCCGCCGGCTGGCCACCGCGGGCTGCTTCTCCAGCTCGGCGAGCAGCGCGCCCATCGACGGCCAGCGGTCGCTCGCGTCGCGACGCAAGCCGCGGACCAGCACGTCGCGAATCCAGGCCGGCACCCGCGTCCCCTCGGGCGCGGCGCGAACCTGGCCGGCGCAGACCGACGTAGACAGCTCCTCCAGGCTGCCGCCCGCGAATGGCCGCTCCCCGTAGATCGCCTCGTAGAGGGCGACACAGAAGCTGAATTGATTGGTGCGGGCGTCGGTTGGCTCGTTGCGGAACTGCTCCGGCGACATGTAGGCCGGCGTCCCCAGGGCGACCCCCGTTCGCGTCAGATCGACGGAGAGCGCGCTCACCACCGCGCCGCGCGGCGCGACCTTCACCGCGCGCAGCGCGCGCGTCGAGAGCAGATCGTCTTCGTCGCGGCCCCGCCCGGGACCGGTCGCGCTTCGAGCCGCCGACCGGGCACCTGGCCGCGACCTGGGCCCCGTCGCCGCCGAGCTGCACCAGGCCGAAGTCCATGACCCGCACCTGACCGTCGGCGGCGATCATGACGTTGTCGGGCTTGAAGTCGCGGTGGACCAGCTCGCGCTCGTGCGCCGCCCAGAGCCCGCGTCCCGCCGCCGCGAACACCTCCAAGATTTCGGGCCAGGTCCGCTCGCGCGCGTGCATCCAGTAACGGAGCGTGTTCCCGTCGACCAGCTCCATGGCGATGAAGACCCGCTTGCCGAAGGTGCCGACGTCGTAGACCACCACGACGCTCGGGTGCGAGACCCGCGCGATGGCCTGCGCCTCGCGCATGAGGCGCAGCCGGCCCTCGGGCGACTCGTTCGCGGCCCCGGCCCGAACAGCTTGATGGCGACCTTGCGGTCGAGCTCCGGATCGTGGCGCCGCGTAGACCTCGCCCATCCCACCTTTGCCGAGCAGGCCGATGCACCACGAAGCGTCCGATCGCCGCGCCCCGCTCGAGCAGGCCGGCGCTGCCGGCAACGCGGCAACGGCGCTGCCGGCACCGGGACGCTCATTCGGAGCGGCGCTGGCGTGCACGGCGGCCCCGCCTGAATCGACCGATCGCCGGCATTAGCTGATCGCGCCTGCGCCCACGCCCGCCCGCCGAGGACGGACGGAATCCGCTCCCTGTCGGGCGCCAGACGCGGTAAAGGACAGCGTGTTCAAGAAGCGCGACGTCGCCATCCACTTCGTGGGCATCGGCGGAATCGGCATGTCCGGCATCGCCGAGGTGCTGCTCAACCTCGGCTACCCCGTGTCGGGCTCCGACCTGCGCGAGAGCGAGGTGACGCGGCGGCTCGGAACGCTGGGCGCCCGCCTCTCCGTCGGCCATCGCCAGGAGAACGTCGAGCGCGCCGACGTGGTCGTCATCTCCAGCGCGGTGCGCCCCGACAACCCCGAGGTCGCCGCCGCCCGCGCCCGCGGCATCCCCGTCATCCCGCGCGCCGAGATGCTGGGCGAGCTGATGCGCGTCAAGGACGGCGTCGCCGTGGCGGGGAGCCACGGCAAGACCACCACCACCACGATGATCGCGGTGATCCTCGCCGAGGCCGGCCTCGATCCCACCGCGATCATCGGCGGCAAGGCACGCGCCTTCGGCTCCAACGCCCGCCTGGGCCAGGGGGAGATCCTGGTGGCCGAGGCCGACGAGTCGGACGGCTCGTTCCGGCATCTCTTCCCCACCGTGGCGGTCATCACCAACATCGACCGCGAGCACCTCGACCACTTCGGCTCGGTCGAGGCGCTGGAGAGCGCGTTTTTAGACTTCGCCGAGAAGGTGCCGTTTTATGGATTGGTCGTGATCGGCGCCGACAACCCTGCCGCCGCGCGCCTCCCCGCCGCGCCTCACCAAGCGGCACACCTGACCTACGGCCTGCAGGCGCGGGGGACTGGCGGGGCGAGGTGCTGGAGGCGGGGCCGACCGGCACGCGCTTCCGCATCCGCGTGCGCGGCCGGTTGCACGGCGAGGCGCAGATCCGCATGCCGGGCGTCCACTACGCCGAGAACGCGCTGGCGGCACTCTGCGTGGCCGATTTTCTGGGCGTGCCGTTCGCGCAAGCGGGCGCGGCGCTGGCCAACTTTCCAGGGCGTCGACCGGCGCTTCTCGCTGCGCGGCGAGGCCGACGGCGTCCTGGTCGTCGACGACTACGGGCACCACCCGACCGAGCTGGCGGCCACGATCGCGGCGGCGCGGCTGCACGGCCGGCGTCTCCTCGTCGCGTTCCAGCCGCACCGCTACACCCGGACGCGCGATCTGCTGGCCGACTTCGCGCCGGCGCTGGCGGGCGCCGACCGAGATGTTCCTGACCGACGTTTACCCGGCGGGCGAGGCGCCCATCCCCGGCGCCGACGCGCGCGCGCTGCTGGCGACGTTCCCGGCCGGGTCTCCGGTGCGTCACATCGCGCGCGCCGGCCTCTCGGCTGCGCTGGCGGGCGCGGCGCGCCCCGGCGATCTGGTGCTCTGCCTGGGCGCCGGTGACATCACGGCCGTGCCGGGCGAGCTGCTGGCGACGCTCGGCCTGCGCGGGGGCTCGGCGTGAGAGCCGGCGCAAGCTCCGTCACCGAGCCCGCCGACCGCGCGATCACCGTCGAGCACCCGCCGGTCCGGTGGCGCCTCTTCGGGCGGCGCAGCAACCGGCGGATCACCGTGGCGCGCCCCTCGCTCACCGCCTGGCTGGCCGGCCCGCTGCGCGCGGCGGCGGCAAAGCTGGCGCTGGTCGGGAAGGCGCTGCTGGTCGTGGCGTTCGTCGTGGGGGCGGTGTACGCCGGCCGGCAGCTGGTGCGGCACGTGATCGCGTCGCCGCGCTTCGCCGTCCGCGGGATTCAGATTGGCCCCTCCGTGCGTGTCTCGGGCGACGAGATCCGCGAGCTCTCGGGCGTGCACCTCGGCGATCGGCTGCTGGCCGTCGATCCCGACCTGGTGGCGGCCCGCCTGACGAGCCACCCCTGGATCCTCTCCGCCCGCGTCCGGCGCGAGCTGCCGTCGACGCTGGCCGTCGAGGTGGTCGAGCGCCGCGCGGTGGCGAGCGCGCTTCTGGGCGCGCTCTACCTCGTCGACGAGGCGGGCCGGCCGTTCAAGCGGGCCACCTTCGCCGAGGCCGACGGGTTGCCGGTCATCACCGGCGTCACCCGCGATCAGTACGCCAGCGTCCGCGCCACCAGCGAGGCGGTCTTCCGCCAGGCGCTGGCGCTCTACGCCGCTTACAGCGACGGCCACCCGGAGCGCCCCAAGCTGTCGGAGATTCACGTCGACATGCGCGCCGGGTTCTCGCTGGTGCTGTTCGAGGGGAGCGGCGAGAATCCGGCTCGGGCGGGGCGACTTCGACGCCAAGCTGGCCCGGTTCGACAAGATCTTCGCGGCGCTCGGGCCGCGCAGCCCGGCGGCGCTGCAAACGGTTTACCTCGACGGCCCGCTCTCCGATCGGGTGGCCGTTCGGATGGCGAGCACCGCCGCGGACGAGCCCTCGCCGGCGCGGACCATCGTGGCCAGCGAAAAGCCACGCCCGCCTGCCAGGCGCGCAAAGACCCCGGCCGAACCGGCGGAGCCCTCCGGCGAGCCGGCTTCCCCGTCGCCTTCCGCTTCCCCTTCCCCTTCTCGCTCCCCTCCGGCGGCAGACGAGGACTAGCGAAGGGGCCTTTGCGATGGCCGGCTACTCGGGAACGCCGCTCCCCAAAAAGCTGGGGATCAAGCCGGGCGCACGGCTCGGCCTGGTGCGCGCGCCGGAGGGGTTCGACCAGACGCTGGGTGAGCTCCCCGAGGGCGTCACGGCGAAGAGCGTCGGACGGGGAGCCGGTCGCTTCGACGTGATCGTCTGCTTCGCCCGCGGCTCGAAGGAGCTGGCGAGCGCCCTTCCGCCCCTGCCGGCGCGCCTCGATCCGGCCGGCGGCCTCTGGATCGCCTGGCCCAAGAAGTCGGGACAGAAGTCGATCAAGACGGCTTCCGGCCTCCCGGCCGACCTCACCGAAGCCGAGGTTCGCGCGCGCGGGCTGGCCACCGGCCTCGTCGACAACAAGGTCTGCGCCATCGACGAAACCTGGTCCGGACTGCGGTTCGTGGTCCGCCTGAGCGACCGCCCGCGGCAGTCGAAAAAGTAAAAAATTTCGGCTCGGCGACAAACGCGGTGAAGATTGCCGCGCATGCCCAGGAGATCCTCCGACATCATCGTCGGTCTCGACATCGGTACCACCAAGATCGCCTGCGTGGTGGGCGAGATCGGACCCGAGGGGCTCGACATCATCGGCGTCGGTACCCACCCCTCGCGCGGCCTCAAAAAAGGGGTGATCGTTGGAAATCCCAACAAGGCGCTTCAGTCGACCGAGCAGGGCCGGGGTGTTCTGGTCGATGAAATCATATGGCCGCTCCATGGTGGAATCATCGCGGGACGGCCTCGGGACGGGAAGCCCGGAATGGCGTGCAAACCAAGCCCAGCTTGTATATCTCATTGCCTGTGAACGCCGAGGCTCGCCAAATAATTTCACGGCTGGGTATGGCGGCCCTCCCCGGGGAGGGTGGGTTTTTTGTCCCCACGTGGACGAGTCCAGATAGGGATTCCAAGGGCCGGGCGCACAGTTCGACCATCCTCTTTCTCATCACGAAGGAGGACTTCTCGGCCCTGCACCGCCTCAGGATGGACGAGATGTGGCATTTTAGCGCCGGCGACCCGGCGGAACTGGTCGTCATGGGTCCGGGTGCCGATTCCTGCCGCATCATCGTGCTGGGGGCGGACGTGGCGGGCGGACATTTCCCCCAGGCGGTCGTCATGGCCGGCGAATGGCAGGGCGCCAGGATCAGGCAGCCGGGAGGCCCTGGGGCCAAGGGATGGACGCTCTTTGGCTGCACCGTCACACCAGCCTGGGATGAGCGGGAATTCGAGCTGGGTCGCAGGGAGGCGCTCCTTGCCGAGTTTCCCGCGCACGGCGAACTGATCCAAGGTCTCACGCGCTAGCGGGCAGGCCTCCGGTTCCAGTTGCCTTTTGACAGGGGCTGCCGCCGGGGGACACCGTGCCCACAATGACCCTGGCCGATCAGCGGAAGGAATACTCCCTTGCGGGGCTGTCCGAGAAGGATGTGGCCCGCGACCCGTTCCGCCAGTTTGAGAAATGGTTCCAGGAGGCGGAGGCGGCAAAGATCGCCGAGCCGAATGCGGCGGTCCTGGCGACGGCGTCAAAGGACGGCCGGCCCTCGGCGCGCACGGTGCTCCTCAAGGGCGTCGACGGGCGCGGGTTTGC
>CAVRRT010000039.1:0-49178 GCA_963723305.1 uncultured Pseudomonadota bacterium | reverse complement strand
GTCCCAGTCGATGCCGCGCAGCGGCAACGGCTCGCCGCTCTCGCTCTGGCCGGGGACGCGAAACACCAGATTGGCGGCTTTGGCGAGGCCGAACCAGCCGCTTTCGCTCGGCGAAATCGCCGGCCCGGCCTTTCGCTCCTCCTGGAAATCCGGGTAGATCGCGCGCACCACTTCGGCCGAATAGAGTTCGCCGCGGCCGACGCCGATGAACACGTCGTCGACGCTGTTGCGCGCGAGCCGCGGCAGCGCGCTCTTCAGCTTGGCGTCCGAGAATTTGCGCCCGGCGCGCTCGAAGGCGCGCTCGATGATCTGCCGCCCGAGCCCGCCGAATTGCGCCTTCGCCGCCTCGCGCGTGGCGCGGCGGATCGCGGCGCGGGCGCGGCCGGTGACGACGACGCTGTCCCACGCCGCCGGCGGCGTCCGGCTCGACGAACGGGTGATCAGCACCTCGTCGCCGTTGCGCAGCGTCGAGATCAGCGGCGCGATGCGGCCGTTGATCTTGCAGCCGACCGCGGAATTGCCGACGTCGGTATGCACCGCATAGGCGAAGTCGATCGCGGTCGCGCCGCGCGGCAGCGCGATGAGCCGGCCCTTCGGCGTGAAGCAGAACACCTGGTCCTGAAACAGCTCGAGCTTGGTATGCTCGAGGAACTTGTCGAAATCGTCGCTCGCCAGCGCCTCGATGATCTGCCGCAAGCCCCGATAGGCGGCGCTCTCGCCGCCCTCCAGCGCGGTGCGGCCGTCCTTGTAGAGCGCATGCGCGGCGATGCCGTATTCGGCGACCTCGTGCATCCGATAGGTGCGGATCTGCATTTCGACGCGCTGGCTGCCCGGGCCGATGACGGTGGTGTGGATCGAGCGATAATCGTTCTGCTTCGGCGTCGAGATGTAGTCCTTGAAGCGGCCCATCACGCTCGGCCAGGTCGTGTGCGCGACGCCGACCGCGGCGTAGCAGTCGGCGACGGTGTCGACGAGAATGCGGAAGCCGAAGATGTCGGAGAGCTGCTCGAACGAGATCGAGTTGCGCTCCATCTTGCGCCAGATCGAATAGGCCTGCTTCTCGCGGCCCTTGACCTCGCATTTGATGCCGCGCCGCGCGAACTGGTCGCGCAATTCGTCGGCGATGCGCGCGATCAGCGCGCCGTTCTTGGTCTTCAGCTCCTCGAGCCGCGTCGACGATCAGCTGCGTGCGCGTCCGGCATCAGATAGCGGAACGCCAGTTCCTCGAGTTCGCTGCGCAGGCTCTGCATGCCCATGCGGCCGGCGAGCGGCGCGTAGATGTCGAGCGTGTCCTGGGCGATGCGGGCGCGCTTGGCCTCGCGGCACGTAGTGCAGCGTGCGCATGTTGTGCAGGCGGTCGGCGAGCTTGACCAGCAGCACGCGCGCATCGTCGGCGATCGCGAGCAGCAGCTTGCGGAAATTCTCGGCCTGCTGGGCGTGCTTGGAGGCGAAATCGAGCTTGTTGAGCTTGGTCAGGCCGTCGACCAGGCCGCCGATCTCCGCGCCGAACATCTTGTCGATCTCGTCGCGGGTGACCGGCGTGTCCTCGATCGTGTCGTGCAGCATCGCGGCGACGATGGTCGCGTCGTCGAGCTTGAGTTCGGTCAGGATCGCCGCGACTTCGAGCGGATGGGAGAAATAGGGATCGCCCGAGGCGCGCTTCTGCGAGCCATGCGCCTTCATGGCGAACACATAGGCGCGATTGAGCAGATCCTCGTCGGTATCGGGATTGTAGCGGCTGACGCGCTCGACCAATTCGTATTGGCGAATCATTTCGCGGGCCGGGCCTCGCTGCGGATTCGTTTTTTACGGGAAAGGTTCGGGGCGCGCACTATAGAGGCGTAGCGCGCCGCGCGCAAGCCGTTTTGCGCGCCAGGGCGCCGCGCAGGTCGAACGCTGAGGTGAATTTCACCTGCGCACGCGAGAGAGCCAGATCACGTGCCGCGACCCGCCGTGTACGCCTGCGGCGCGCACCCGTTTGTCCTCGACCGCGAAACCCGCCTTTTCGAACCTTTGCGCGAACGCCCGGTCGGGCCCCTGCGACCAGACGGCGAGCACCCCGCCCGGCGTAAGCTCGCCCGCGCCGCCGACAGCCCGCGCAGCGAATAGAGCGCGTCATTGGCCGCTTGCGTCATGCCTTCCGGCCCATTGTCGACATCGAGCAATATGGCGTCATAGGACGCGGCGGACGCGCGATCAGCTTGGCGACGTCGCTCAGGACCAATTCGACCCGGGGTCGTCGAGACAGTCGCCGAACAGTTCCGCCATCGGGCCCCGCGCCCAATTGACGACCGCCGGGACCAATTCGGCGACGATGATCGGGCGCCCCTCGCCGAAGCGCCCAGCGCCGCGCGCAGGGTGAACCCCATGCCGAGACCGCCGATCAGGATGCGCGGCCTGGCGCGGTCGCCGAGCTTTTCGCGGCGAGCGTCGCCAGCGCCTCCTCGGATCCGAACAGTCGCGAGGTCATGAGTTCGTCTGACGCCGAGCTTGATCGAAAATTCGTGTCCGCGACGCATCAATCGCAGGTCCCCGCCACCCGGCAAAGCGACGCGGTCGAGTTCTATCCAGGGGATCACGGGGCGCTCCGGTAGCGGAAGCTGACGCTTTCGGAGCGTAACGGCGCCCGAGGCAGCCCGTTTGGTCGAGAACGACGACCGCCCGCACATTGCACGGCCGATTCGCCGCGATTCCGCCGGCTCAGTCGCCAACTCCGTAAATTTCTCGCCGTTCCACTTTTGCGTGCACCGTGGGACGCTGATTGGGCGTTGTCAACGCGCGCCCGTCTTCGGTAGTGTCTCGTTTGAAATTATGACCTTACCGATTTCAACGCCTCATAAGCTAGATCGATCTGCCATTTTTCCATCGTCTCGCTGTTCATAATATAACTCATAAGTTCTGATAAATGCCGGGGTGCGAGACGACCAACTAACTCCGGTTGCGCATCATCAAGGTACGATTCTGTGTAACACACGATACTCGTGCAGCTGACAAAACTTATTTCTAACGGGAAAAATTCGTAGTCAGATCTATTTATAGGGTAGTCCACACCGTAGTTGGCTTTGCTTATAAATAAAAAGGCGTGGCCATCGGCGCGCCACCAGCATCGCACAAATATACGTGATATTTCCTTTGGGCCGCGTATCCAACGGCTTGATTGGTAATCCAAACAAAAATATCGCCGGCTTTCATTCCATGTGAGCCGATATCGGGGCTATATTATTACGAACGAATTTTCACGCCGTTCTTTATCTTCTATCATATCAGCATAACGCATTGGAGCACGCTTTGAACCTTGCTTACGTGCATACCGCGCGCGTGTATAGGCATAATGTTGATGAGTTATTTGAAATGTTGTCAACTGTCAGATGACATTTCGCCATATTTTTCAATTATCTCTGAACACCTAATATCACTTTTGGAGAATAGATTTAGATTTTCCCTCCCGCAGGGGCTGGCGAATATAGACAATTGGCTTTCCTTTAATCTGAACCGTCTCCACGGCAAACGGAAGCGCGTCAATGCCGGCGCTTTTCATCACAATTTCGTCGCCTTCTAAAAAGTCCATCGCATTAGACGCGACGGGACCGTACGGAAGAGCAAAATATGCTTCCGACGTTATCGGTCGACCATATCGGGACAGGTGCTCTTTGTCCGCTAAGTAAAAGAACTTAGCAGCCTGATATTTATCAGCATTTGGGCGCAAGTGCGCGAGGTAAAGCAACAGCTCTACGATCTTGTCCAGCTTTGGTCGGAACTCGAATTGCATCATTACCGTGTAAGGGAAGTACGGTAAATTTACAATTTCGAAATGCCGCGAGAAAAACGCAGCAATCTACTTAAGTCCTAAATGTCGCCGCGTTTTTGAAGACTGTCAAGCCATTTTCTGTAGCTCTGTGGCTTTTTTATACGGGCCGCGCTTCTTGGCCGGCGCGTCGGCGTCCATCGCTTCCACGATCTCCGACCAGTCCATAACCGTCTCGACAAGCCCAGCGGCCATCGCCGGCGTAACGCGAAGCGTCTTGTGGATGCGCAGCCAATTGTACCAGACGGCGTAGATCGCGACCATATGCGCGTGGTTCTCAAATTTCTTGGAGAACGCATTCGTCAGCCGCGTGAAGCGGCGATTGTGCATCCGCATCGTGAGATTGGCCGCGCTCGGCGTAGGACGTGCTGACGTGCGCCTATGTCGGGCTTGCCTTCGATCCGCGTCCTTGATTGAGCGCCGATGCATTCGGCGGGGCTGTAGCGGCCCTTGGCGCTCTCTGGCGAAGCCCCGTAAATCTTGACCAGCATGGCGTAATCGACATCGGCGCCGAACGCGCCTTCAACGGCTTCCAGATAGGCCTTGTGGCCGTCTGACGTTAGCTGGATGCGATTGGCGACGCGCGTCGGCCACGTCCTGCATGAACCAC
Organism: uncultured Pseudomonadota bacterium; assembly: GCA_963723305.1. Classification (GTDB taxonomy): domain Bacteria; phylum Myxococcota_A; class Polyangia; order Fen-1088; family Fen-1088; genus JADGRB01. Next base: position 44,763 of record CAVRRT010000039.1, on the reverse strand, counting down.
GCGGCGCAATCGCCGTCGCGACCGCCGACGAAATGCGAGATGATCAGCTTCGTATCGGCCTCGATCGCGGTCCATGTCCATGTGTCGCCAGCGCCCGCGACCGGCGCTTTCATCGTGGCGACGTTCTTTTGCTTCGCGGCCGTGAAGGAAGGGGATGAGCAAAGCGAGTCCCGCGCAGTCAAAGCATCCCTACCTGTCAAGAAAATGCTGAGAGTTTCCCCACGCCTCCTCTGTGCCCTCCGTGCCCTCTGTGGTTAAATCAGAGCAGTCCAATGAATCTCCTAATTTTAGGCAGAGGCAAGACCGGAGCCCTCGTCGCGGAAGTCGCCACCGAACGCCGCCACCACGTCCGCGTAGCAGGCGCCAAAGAAAACGCCAACTGCGCCGCGCTCACCGCCGACAAACTCCACGATATCGACGCCGTCATCGACTTCACGGCCCCGCATTGCGTCATGGCCAACATCGAGGCGTGCGTCAAGGCGGGCAAGAACCTGGTCGTGGGCACGACGGGCTGGTACAAGGAAATCGATCCTGTGCGCAAGCTAGTTGAGCAGCACAACACAGGGTTCGTCTATGCCGCCAATTTTTCGGTGGGCGTGAATCTTTTTTTTGAAGTCGCTCGCGCCGCGGCCTCGGCGCTGCGCCACGACTATTCCGGACAGATTTTCGAACGCCATCACGCTCAAAAGAAAGATGCGCCGAGCGGAACCGCAATCGCAATCCAGAACGTGATTCGCGAAGCCAGCGAGACGAAGGAGCACCTCGAAATCACATCCTTCCGCGAGGGAGAAGTCGTGGGCCTCCACGAGGTGGTTTTCGAATCCGCCGCCGACCGCATCTATCTTTGCCACGACGCCAAGTCCCGCCGCGGCTTCGCCGAAGGCGCAGTCCGGGCCGCGGAATGGCTGCCGGGGAAAAAGGGCTTCTACGATTTCAAGGATGTATGGCGGGAGCTGTAACTGCTCGTGTAGGGGCGGACGCCCCGTCCGCCCGGTCGAGCGAAGCTCGAGGGTTTGCAGGCCGCCGGCCACTACACCTCCGGGCGATTCCCACGACCATCCATCCGCGCTATCCTAATACCATGCAATTACGCGGATGCGGCACCGCCCTTGTAACCCCTTTTCATCAGGATGGCTCGATCGACGACGCTGCCCTGCGCGCGCTCGTTACCTGGCAGATCGAATCCGGCATCGATTTTCTAGTGCCATGCGGGACCACCGGCGAAACGCCGACGCTGACGCACGATGAGTGGCTCCACGTCATCGACACGACGATTGAAGTCACCGCTGGACGCGTGCCCATCGTCGCTGGCGCGACGTCGAATGCGACGAACGACGCCGTTGCGAAGGCCAAAGAACTCGCGGAGCGCCCCGGAGTCGACGCGATCCTCACCGCGTCGCCCTACTACAACAAGCCCACGCAGGAAGGCCAGTACCGGCATTTCAAAGCGATCGCCGAAGCGGTCGGCGGCAAGCCTGTCGTGCTCTACAACGTCCCTGGACGCACCGGCGCCAACATCGAACCTGCCACGGTCGCGCGGCTGGCGGAGATCCCCAACATCATCGCCGTGAAAGAGGCCAGCGGCAACATGACGCAGATTGCGGAAGTCATCGCCAGCGTTCCGGAGACGTTTCTCGTGTTCTCCGGTGACGACGCGGTCACGCTGCCGGTCATCGCGCTCGGCGGTGTCGGAGTCATCTCGGTCGCATCGAACGAAATTCCGGCAGAAATGTCAGCGCTTGCGCGCGCTGCGTTGAACAATGACTGGGCGATCGCGCGCAGCCTGAACCGCAAGTACCTCGCGCTGATGCAGGCAAACTTTATCGAATCCAGCCCGCTGCCGGTGAAGGCAGTCCTGGCGATGATGGGCAAGGTCGAGGAAGTCTATCGCCTTCCGCTGCTGCCCATGCGCCGCGACACGCGCTCACGCCTGCAAAAAGTCGCCGCCGAAGCTGGGCTGATCAGCAAGGCCGCTGCGCCCGCCCCCGAGGCCGCCGACTTCTTCATCTACGAAAACTGGGCCGCCGGCCCACACAAGATCGTGGTTCACCGCGGCGCTTGCGGCCAGTGCAGCCACGGCAAGGGGACGTCCCGCCGGCCACGACGCCAACCACTCGAAATGGCACGGCCCCTATGCGTCGCTCAGCGAAGCACGCGAAACCGCGCACGCCATGACGGGCGTGCTGATCCGCAGCGAGTGCAAGTGCGTTTGAAGAACAAAATGTTGATTGTTGAATTTTGATTGTTGAATGGTTTCCTTCGTGGAACTTCGTGCCCTTCGTGGTTGACGCCTTTGACAATTCAACAATCAAAATTCAACAATCAACCATCGATATTCAACCATCCATGCCGACCCTCAAGTCCTCCATCGAACGCCTCGCCGCGCAGGGCGAAGTCGAGCACGATCCCGAAGCCCGCAAGACGTTCCTGGAATTCCGCGACCAACTGACGCAGGGCAAGATTCGCGCCGCCGAACAAGTTGACGGCGTCTGGAAAGTGAATGCCTGGGTCAAGCAGGGCATCCTGCTCGGATTCCGGCTCGGTGCGCTCGCGGAAATGCCGGCCGGTCTCTCATTCGTCGACAAAGACACGTTCCCTGCCCGGCAATTCTCGGTGGCTGATAAAGTCCGCGTCGTTCCCGGCGGATCGTCTGTGCGTGAAGGAGCCTATCTCGCGCCCTCGGTGATCTGCATGCCGCCGATGTTCGTCAACGTAGGTGCCTACGTCGACGAAGGAACTATGATCGATTCGCATGCCCTGGTCGGCTCATGCGCGCAAATCGGCAAGCGCGTTCATCTGAGCGCCGCAGCGCAGGTCGGAGGCGTGCTCGAGCCCATCAACGCCGCGCCAGTGATCATCGAAGACGACGTGCTGGTCGGCGGAAACTGCGGCATCTACGAAGGCACGCTGGTGCGAAGCCGCGCCGTGCTGGGCGCGGGAACAATCCTGACGCGTTCGACGCCACTCTACGATTTAGTAAAAGGTGAAATCTATCGCGCAACGGCCGAAGCCCCGCTTGAAGTTCCGGAAAACGCGGTTGTGGTGCCGGGTTCGCGCGCAGTCAAAAAAGAGAAGGGCCCTTGGGGCTGGAATCTCTCGCTCTACACGCCCGTGATCGTGAAATACCGCGACGAAAAAACTGACCGCGGCATCGAACTCGAGGATTGGCTCAGATAACCACGGGCCGATTACTATTTCTCGGCGCTTTACTTTTTGCTATAATGTAAAGCATGTCGGAAGCCACTCTTTCATCCAAAAACCAGATCGTCATCCCACGCGAAGCCCGCGAAGCGCTCCAACTGAAGCCTGGTGACAAGCTCATCGTTCGCGTGCATGGCGAGAAGGTCCATCGTGCTGGAGAAACCCAAGTCTTATCACCGGGCGATCCTTGGCCGCGGCGGAAGGTATCCCAAGGACTATCTCAAGAAGGAACGCGACAGTTGGAGATAGCCCGATTCCGCGCTTTGATTCGCGCGCATCGCCTGATCGCGATCGACACCTGCGTTTTCATTTATCAGTGGGAGGCCAACAAGCGATATTGGCCCTTAACGGATCTGATTTTCCCCTCGGTGGAGCGATCCCACATACTTCCCGTCACTTCGACAATCACCATGACGGAACTTCTGGTCCACCCTTATCGCAACAAGAATGGTGCGGAAGCAAGTGAACTGTTCGGGTTGCTATCGGTCTATCCGAACCTTGCGTGGATATCACCAGATCTTGAAATTGCCGCTCGCGCCGCACAAATTCGCGCGCAATATGGGCTACAAACACCGGACGCATTGCAGGCGGCAACTGCTTTGCACGCAAATGCAACCGCGATCATCACCAACGATCGCATCTTTAAGCGGGTCCCGAACTTAAGCACGCTTGTGCTCGACGATTACGTCTGAGTCGCTGCTACGTTCACGTCGAGCTTCCCGGTGCCGTTTGAAAAAATACGAATGTCGCTAAGCTTGGCGGCGACCGTGTCGGCCCGGTGAAGCGCTGGCCGCTGATAGGTGCTGGTGACCCCAATGACTCTCATGCCGCCGGCTTTCCCTGCTTCGATTCCTGCCGGTGCATCCTCGATGACCACGCACTCCGCCGGCGCAAATCCCAGCAGCGCCGCTCCCTTCAAATACGGCTCGGGATGCGGCTTTCCAAAGGTCACATCGTCGGAAGTTACCAGCACGTTGGGCACTGGTAATCCGCAAAAACGCAGGCGATTCGTCGCCAGCAGCCGTGAACCGGAAGTCACCACGCCCCATCGTCCTTGCGGAATCGAGTGCAGCAAGTCGGCCGCGCCGGGCATGACAACAACACCCTGCTGATCGCCGGCCTCATGTTTCTCAATCGCGTTCGCTTCTGCCTCTGCATCAAGATGCGGCGCCACGCGCCGGATCACTTCAACCGTCCGCACGCCGTGCGCGATGGCCATGATCGCGTCGCCATCCACACCCTTGCGCGCCGCCCACTCGCGCCACTCGCGATCGACCGCGCGCGTCGAATCGCAAAGAACTCCGTCGAGGTCGAAAAGAATTGCTGAGCAGGAAAAAATTGGCATCGTTTAGTTTTAGTCCCTACGTAGGATAAAGCTGCTTAGTCATCGTCTACGCTTCGTTGTCATCCTGAGCGAAGCGAAGGATCTATGCAATTAGCCGAATGCGCCTCAGTCCAAGCAAGTGCAGAGATCCTTCGCGCTGCTCAGGATGACAAGAGCGGAGGGCGCGACAGCGCGGCCATCTCGAGGCGCGCCTGTTCCCGCAGCGCCAGATGCCGCTGCCGGAAATGCGCTCGCGCCCGTTCTCCCCAGGCGCGCACGAACCAATAATTCAATCCCGCCCCGATCACGGCGCTGGCCAGCGGAATCACACGCCCCGCCCACTTCTCGACGACTTCTGCGCTGGCCCTCGCAGCGATCCGCCGGATCACTCGCGGCACGAACTTGTTGATGACTTCCTTTTCCACCAGATCGCGGCCAATATCCACTCCCGCCGCGCTCGCCGCCGCGATCCAAAGGTCGGCCATTTCATCATCGGTGTTGAATTCAAATCCGTACACGAGACTCAGTTTCTGAATCGTGCGCATGGTGATCGCCGAAAGAATGCCCAAGTCCGGCACAATCGTGATCAGTCCGCCGAGACCGAAGCCTGCCCCTTCCACCGCCGCAACTTTCATCCCGCTGCGAATAATCGAGTCGGCGACGCTATCCAGTTCGCCGATCTCCAGCGAAAACGCGCCCTGATATCGGCTGATCGGCATGCGGTATGCCGTCCGCAACTGAATCAGAAATTTGTCCGGATCAACGCGCACGGTCGAATAGGCGCGCGTGAGGCCGCCGACCAGCGCAGTCTCCACGCGCCGCCGCAGCCACGATTTGCGCTCTTCCGCCATGCTTCCACCATATCGCACCGAACCCGAGAATGCCATCGGGAGAAGTAGGTACATCTTTCAGTAAAGCCCACTCTGTTAGTTCCTTAGTCGCGCTAATTGAATTCGAAACGTCAACTCGCAAATCGGAACTCGCAAATCAGCACCGGACACTCGCAACTCGGGACTCAAGACTCAGGACTAGCTGTGCTAGCATCTTCTTTACTTCATGCCTACTGGAAAACTGCAAGTTGTCCCCCTCGGCGGCCTCGGCGAATTTGGAATGAACTGCATGGCCGTGCGCTGGGGTGACGACATTCTCGTCATCGACGCCGGCCTGATGTTTCCCGAGGCGGAACTGCTCGGCGTCGACATCGTTGTCCCCGATATTTCGTATCTCATCGAAAACCGCAGCAAGGTTCGCGGCATCGTCCTCACGCACGGCCATGAGGACCACATCGGTGCGCTGCCCTGGATCCTCTCCGAACTCAACGTGCCGGTTTATGGCACCGAGTTCACGCTCGCTTACGTCGAAGACAAACTCGACGAGCACGGACTGCTCGACGACGCCGACCTGCGCGAGATGCGCCCCAACGAGCGTTTCAAGCTCGGCGCTTTCACAATCCATCCGATTCGCGTGACGCATAGCCTGGTCGATTGCGTGGCGCTTGCGATCCACACTCCGCTCGGCGTCATCATTCACACCGGCGATTTCAAAGTCGATCCGACTCCGACCGACAATCATCTGTTCGATCTGCACGCCTTCGCCGAATACGGAAAGCAGGGCGTGCTGGCGCTGTTTCAGGATTCCACCAACGTCGAGCGCAAGGGATACACGCCCAGCGAACGCGCCGTCCGCCGCAAGTTCGACGAAGTGTTCGCGCACACCAAGCGCCGCCTGTTCATCTCGTGTTTTTCGTCGTCGATTCACCGCATCAACCTCGCGGTGCAGCTCGCGCACCAGCACGGCCGCAAAGTCGCCTTCGTCGGGCGATCGATGAATAACTCGGCGGAGATTGCCGAAGATCTCGGCTATATCGAAGTTCCCGACGGACTCGTCATCAATCCCGGCGAGATGAAAAACTTTCCGCCGGAAAAAGTCTGCGTGCTGATCAGCGGCACGCAGGGTGAACCGATGTCCGCGCTGTCGCGCGCCGCGGTCGACAATCACAAGCACGCCAAAATCGAAAAGGGCGACACCGTCGTGCTCTCCAGCCGCATCATCCCCGGCAACGAGAAGTCGATCTACCGTGTGATCGACCATCTCTTCCGGCGCGAAGCCTACGTCATCTATGAAGATGGATCGTCGCCGCCGATCCACGTCAGCGGACACGCCAGCCAGGACGAACTTAAGCTCATCATCAACCTGGTGAAGCCGCGTTATTTCATTCCGGTTCACGGCGAGTACCGGCAGTTGAAGCTGCACGCGGAAATGGCCGGCGCCATGCACGGATCGGTTGGCAAAGTCATGCTGATCGAAAGCGGAGACGTGCTCGAATTCGACGAACTGGGCGCGCGCAAGACCGGAAAAGTAAAAGTTGGACGCGTCTGCATCGATTCCGGTAACCGCACCGACGTGGTCGAAGACCTCATCATCAAAGATCGCCGGCACTTGAGCGAAGACGGCATCGTGCTGCCCATCATCGCCATCAACAAATTGACGGGAGAAGTCGAAAGCGCTCCGGAAATCGTCACCCGCGGCTTCAACGCCGGCGACGACGGATTTCTCGAAGGCGCGAAACGCATGGTCGAAGACACGCTGGCCCACTCGAGCGGCGAAGAAAAGGGCGACTACGGCGTAATCAAAGAAAAAATCCGCGCAGATTTAAAGCGCTACATCTCCAAGCAGAGCCAGAAGCGGCCGCTGATCATGCCGGTGATTCTGGAGATTTAGCAAGTTCCGACACCTCCATTCTGCCCTTGGACTTTTCTTTGTCGGGAGGTTGGGGCACGCCGTGCGCCATCCGTATAAGCCGGTTCACGACCTGCTTGAATGACTCCCCAGTGCGCTGCATTTCGCTCTTTATCCCGGACGTAACATCTTCGTCGAGCGTCACCGTACATCTCATGTACTGAACCTATCAGCTCACATCGGTAGGCCCAAAGCCCTGCATCGTTGCGCACGGTACACTAAAGGTCGCATTCATGATCACCCTCGCCGACCTCCACTCCGCCCGCACTCGCCTCCAGGGCATCACTACTCGCACGCGCCTGATCGAAGTTCCACAGACTATGTGGGGACAGTCGCCCTCGGCTGTCCAGCCGGGCGAAGCCCGGCGGCTCTACCTCAAGCCTGAAAATCAACAACCGATCGGCGCGTTCAAACTCCGCGGAGCCTACAACAAAATCGCGTCACTCACCGACGCCGAACGCAAACGGGGCGTTATTTCCTACTCCAGCGGCAATCATGCGCAGGGCGTCGCCTACGCCGCGCGCGCTCTCAATGTGAAATCGGTGATCGTGATGCCCGGCAACGCGCCCGCCATCAAGCGCGAAGCGACGGCCAAACTCGGAGCGGAAATCGTGCTGGTCGGTCCCGGCAGCACCGAGCGTCAACTCAAAGCGGAAGAACTCGCCGCGCAGCACGGATATGTGATCGTTCCTCCGTATAACGACGAACACATCATCGCGGGGCAAGGCACGATCGGCCTGGAAATTCTGGAAGACCTGCCGGAAGTCGAGGCGATCTTCGCCCCAGTCGGCGGCGGAGGCCTCATCAGCGGCGTGGCCGCCGCTATTAAGCTTTCGAATCCTAAAGTAAGAGTCTTCGGCGTCGAGCCAGAACTCGCCGCCGACGCCCAGGCCAGCCTGCGCACAGGAAAGATTGCGCAGTTCCCTGCCGAACAGGTTTCGCGCACGCTCGCGGACGGATTGCGCACGCAAAGCGTCGGCGACATCAATTTCGAACACATCCGCCGCTACGTCGACGACATTGTCACCGTCACCGAAGACGAAATCCGCGAAGCCATGATCCTGCTCGCTAAAAATCCGAACACCGTCGCCGAACCCAGCGGGGCGGTCGCCACCGCCGGCTTTCTCTTTCGCCGCAATCAACTGCCCGACACGAAAGTAAACGTCGCCATCATCAGCGGCGGCAACATCGAGCCCGCCATGCTGGCAAGGCTGACCACGCAGGAAGCCGCTGCGAACAAAACCTAGTCTCGCATCTCTCTCATCGACGCTCTTCCACGTTCAGGGCTTTCTCCACCAGTCCCACTTGCGAAGGCAGCAGAAAGTCCTGGAACCCCGGCGTTCCGCTGCGGCTCCATACGCCGTGGACGCGCCAGGTCCTGTCGCAGCAGTTCCATATCTTTCAGCTTCTCCACAGGCTCCGGCTTCTGCGAAACAGAGAGGCCGCTCGCCATCCCTAGTCCGCCGCTACGACTCACGGTAGTAGACGTCGCAACTTGTTACGAAAACCGAACTAGCCCCTGGAGTTACTTTTCCACAGACTTTATTTTTTTCTTGTGACGAACGACCGTGACTGTGAATTTCTTTTTTCGTATTCTGGTTCACGTAGGGCCCGGATGTGGCGCGGCGCAGTCCTAGGAAACTCGCGGCCCCGGCAGCCTCCCCATGCGAGCGAGGCCAGTGGGACATCCGACCAGGGCGCTTCAGGCAAGCTACCTCGAATAGCTCGAGGCTGGCGCCCGTTGTGGGGGTGATCACTCCTAACGTTTTTGGGAAGAAGGCATCGAACAACAGCAAGAAAGAGGCCGCGGAAAAGAAAATGCAGCAGCCGAACCCTGAAAGAATCAGACGAAATCCAATTTCCCTGTCATGCTGAGCGCGGCAGCGTCGAGCAAAGCGAAGACGCTGAGAAGTCGAAGCATCCCTACACGGCAACTCGGCCTCCATCGGCGCGTCATCCACACGCACAGGTGTATCCTTGAACGCATGAAGCAAAGCCCTTCGGAGCGCCACACCCAGCGCCATATCTACTGGAAATCCGCCATTTTCTTCGCTGCCATCGTCATCTCTTTTCTCTTCATCGCGAATATCGCATCGGCCCAGGCTCAGCGTGGAACTCTGGTTAAGGAAGAAACTATCCGCGTTGCTCCCAGCGGCGACGCCGCGCGGCTCGGCCAGGCGAGCCGCGGCCACGAACTCGTCATAATCGAGAGCAGCCGCGATTGGACGCACGTCGAAGCCATCCTTCGCGAGCCGCGCAAAGACGCCGATGAAGACGATCCCGAATCCGAAGGCAAGACCATCACCGGATGGGTCCACAATGCCGCGTTGGTCAACCTGACCACTCCCAACGGCGACAAGATTGTTTTTGGCGAGGCCGCCAATTCCGAAGACGAGGCCAGCCGCCGCCGCGGACGCCGCGATGCCGCCCAGGACGCCATGCGCCTCTATTACCGCGTCTATGATCTGTTTCCGACTTCTCCGCTGGCAGCCGAAGGCCTTTACCGCGCGGCCGATATTCGCTGGCAGATCGACCGCTCCAACGTCATGACCCGACCCTCGGCTCGCGAGCGCGAAGCCTACATGCGCGGGCAGATCAATGAAGAATGGATGAAGCTCGTCATCAAGAAATATCCCGGGACGAAGTGGGCTGACATCGCGTCATTCCACCTGCTCGAAAACAAACTCTGCGGCGACGGCCGCCAAGGTGGCCGTCTAGGAGACGAGCCCGTTTAGGAGACCAGAGCGATGGCTATCGGAGTCAGCGACAGAGCGGTCGCCGAGATCAAGAAGGCGGCCGGGGCGCGCGCGACGCCGCCCAAGGGGCTGCGGGTCGGCATCCGCGGCGGCGGCTGCACGGGATTTTCCTACCTCTTCGAGTGGTCGGACAGTGAGCCGCGCCCCGAGGACAAGGTGCTCTCCTTCGAGGAGGGCACGGTGCGCGTGTTCGTCGATCCCAAGAGCTTCCTCTACCTCGACGGCTCGACGTTGGGGTATTCGACCTCGATGGTCGGGCGCGGGTTCAAGTTCGAGAACCCCAACGTCAAGGGATCCTGCGGCTGCGGCGAGAGCGTCCAGTTCTAGCCCCGGATTCGGGCAATACGGGCCGGTCGGGCGAAAGAGGTCGTTGGTGATCTGTTGGTCCTGTGAGAAGGAGGGGGGCGCCGGCCCGTTCTGCGCGGCCTGCAAGGCGATCCTCCCGCCGGACGCGGCCGTCGATCGGTTCGCGGTGCTCGGGTTGCCGCGCAGGTTCGAGGTGGATCTCGGGGCGGCCGAGGGGGCGTACAAGGATCTCTCGCGGCAGTTTCATCCAGACCGATTCGCCAAGGCCGATCCCCGGGCGCGCAAGGCGTCGCTGGCGCGCACGGTGCAGATCAACGACGCCTGGCGCACGGTGAAGGATCCCCTGCGGCGCGCCGAGTATCTGCTGGAGCTGGCCGGGTACGCCCTCGCCGGCGGCGAGAAGTCGGCCGAGATGTCGAAGACCCGCAAGGTCTCGGCGCCACCGCTGTTCCTGGTCGAGATCATGGAGCTGCGTGACGAGCTGGCCGAGGCGCAGCAGGCGGGCGACGCGGTCAAGGTGGCCTTCATGTCCGAGGAGATGCGCGGTCGCGCCGCCGCGGCGATGAAAACGATCGGAACCTCGATCGACGGTGGCAGGCCCGAAGACCTCGACGAGGCGGCGCGGGCCCTGATGTCCTTGCGCTACTACCAGCGGTTCCTGGACGAAGTGCAGGCCTATGAGGCGCGGACCTCGGGGGAGGGGAGCGGTGGCTGAAGCCTTCCTGGAGATCTCCGAGCCGGGCGCCTCGACCCCCAAGCGCGCCTGCCGGACGCGCGCCGTAGGGATCGACCTCGGCACGACGAACTCGCTGGTCGCTGTCGTCGACGGTGGGCGGCCGGTCTGCCTGCGCGACGAAAACGATCGGGCGATCCTGCCCTCGGTGGTCCACTACGCCGCGGACGGGGCGATCGTCGTCGGCGCCGAGGCGCACGATCGACTGGCCCCCGCGTTTCCGCGCGACACGATCGCCTCGGTCAAGCGCTTCATGGGGCGCGGACCAAAAGACGCCGAGGCGACGCGCAAGCTGACGCCCTACCAGTTCGCGCCGCCCGCCGGCGACGGCGGGAACGTCGTCCGCTTCGCCGTCGCGGGCGCAGCCGGTGGACGCGCGGTGACGCCGATGGAGGTCTCGGCGGAGATCCTCAAGGCGCTCAAGCGGCGCGCCGAGGCGGAGCTGGGCGGTCCGCTCGACGGTGCGGTGATCACCGTGCCGGCCTACTTCGACGACGGTCAAAGGCAGGCGACGCGCGACGCCGGGCGTCTGGCGGGGCTGGAGGTCCTGCGCCTCATCAACGAGCCGACGGCGGCGGCGATCGCCTATGGGCTCGACAAGCAGGCCGAGGGGACCTTCGCGGTTTTCGATCTCGGCGGCGGCACGTTCGACATCTCGATCCTGAAGCTGGAAGACGGGGTGTTCGAGGTGAAGGCGACCGGCGGCGACTCCGCCCTGGGGGGCGACGACTTCGATCGCGCCATCGCCGTGGCGTTGCTCGACGAGTGGGGCCTGGGCGACGCCGCGGCCGGGGACGCGAAATTGATTCGCCGGGTGCTCGACGCGGCCCGGGCGATCAAAGAAAAGCTGACCAGCGAGACCGAGGCGACGATCGAGGTCGCCCTGCCCGACGGCAACCGCACGGCGCACCTGACGCGGACCGAGATGGAGCTCTTGGTCGAACCGGTGCTCATGCGCTGCGCGGCGCCCGTGCGGCGCGCGCTGGAGGACGCGGGGATCGACCTCGCCCGGAACCCGCAGACGGGTTCCCAGCCGCACCCGTCGGCCCTGTCGGGGGTCATCCTGGTCGGCGGCGCGACGCGCATGCCGGTCGTCCGCCAGTTCGTCGAGAAGCTGTTCGGGCGAGCGCCCCTCGGCGACATCGATCCTGACGAGGTGGTGGCGCTGGGCGCGGCGGTGCAGGCCGACATGCTGGCGGGCGGCGCCGGCCAGGGGGACATGCTGCTCCTCGACGTGGTGCCGCTGTCGCTCGGGCTCGAGACGATGGGGGGGGTGGTCGAGAAGATCATCCACCGCAACACCACGGTCCCCTGCGGCGCCACGCAGACCTTCACCACCTTCGCCGACAAGCAGACCGGATTCGAGCTGAAGGTCGTGCAGGGGGAGCGGGAGCTCGCCGACCAGTGCCGCTCGCTGGCCCAGTTCACGTTGAAAGGAATTCCCCCCATGGCGGCCGGAATGGCGCGTCTGGAGGTGACGTTCATGGTGGATGCCGACGGGATCCTGCGGGTCAGCGCGCGCGAGGAAACGACCGGACAGGAGGCCAAGATCGAGGTCAAGCCGAGCTACGGACTCTCCGACGAGGAGGTCGAGCGGATGTTGCTCGATTCGTTCGCCCACGCCGAGGAGGACGTGCAGGTGCGCCTGCTCACCGAGCAGCGGGTGGAGGCCGATCGGATCGCCGCTGCGGCGCTGGCGGCGATGGCCGACACGCCCGAGCTGCTCACGCCCGAGGATCGCGCGGCGATCGATCCGGCGCTGGCCGCGCTGGCGGCGGCGCGGGCGGGCACGGACCACCACGCCATCCGCGCCGCGGTGGAGGCGCTCGATCGGGCGTCGAAGGAGTTCGCCGCCCGCCGCATGAACGTCGCCTTCGACCGGGGCTTGCGCGGCAGGGACGTCGCGGCGGTCGAAGCGAAGGCCGACGAGACCATTCCCAAGAAGCGCCACGGCGGACACACGCACGAGCGAGGCGGCGGCTGAGGCAGTGGCCCAAGCCCGAGCGGTAGCCCACGAGATTGAAAGGACGAGCGCGGAGATGCCCAAGGTCAGGTTTGAACCGGACGGAATCGAGATCGAGGTTCCCATCGGAACCAGCATTCTCGAGGCGTCGCAGAAGGCGCACGCGCAGGTCGGCTCGGCCTGTGGCGGCGTCTGCGCCTGCTCGACCTGCCACGTCTACGTGAAGGAGGGCCTGGGCGCGCTGGCGGAGCCCTCCGAGCGCGAAGAGGACATCATGGACAAGGCGTTCGACGTCAAGTCCAACTCGCGGCTCGGCTGCCAGTCGAAGATCCTGCGCGACACGACGATCGTCGTCGAGACCAGCCGCGAGAGCCGGCAGGCGTTCCTCGACGAGCATCCCGAGATCCGCAACGCGCTCAAGCTGGCCGCGGGCGGCCCGCGCTGACGGCGCGGCCTCAGGGCGCGCGGACCGCGCTGAGCGAGAGCGCGCCCGGCAAAGGCTGACCGCGCCGGGCGGTCAGGCCAAGAGCGCCAGCAGATCGGCCTTGGTCAATCCCGCGGCCGCGGAGCCGTCGCCGAGCGCGGCGTCCATCAGCGCGCGCTTGCTGTCCTGCAGGGCCAGGATCCGCTCCTCGACGGTATCGGCGGCGACCAGGCGGTAGACGAAGACCGGACGCGTCTGCCCGATGCGGTGCGTGCGGTCGGCGGCCTGGGCTTCGACCGCCGGGTTCCACCAGGGGTCGCAGAGGAAGACGTGATCGGCGGCGGTCAGGTTGAGACCGCTGCCGCCGGCCTTGAGCGACACCAGCATCACCGGTGGGCCGTCGTCGGCCTGGAAGCGCGCCACGACCTCGCCACGATCGCGCGTGCTGCCGTCGAGGCGCACGAACGGCAGCTCGGCGCGCGCCAGGGCGGGCTCGATCAGATCGAGCAGGCTCGTCCACTGCGAGAAGACCAGCGCCTTGTGATTCTCGGCGACGGCGGTCTCCAGGGCCTCCAGCAGAGCTTCGACCTTCGACGAGGTCGCCGCCGCCTGACCGGGGACGAGCGCCGGGTGACAGGCCGCCTGGCGGAGGCGCAGCAGCGCCTCGAGCGCCTTCATCATCCCGCTCCCTTTGCCTGGGCCGTCCTCGAGGAGCGCCAGGACGTCCTTCTGGGTCGCCGCGCGGACGGCGTCGTAGACGGCGCGCTCTCCGTCGCCGAGATCGACCCGCAGCACGGCGTCGGTGCGCGGCGGCAGCTCGGGCGCCACGTCCTGCTTGAGCCGGCGAAGCAGAAACGGGCGCACCCGTTGGCGCAGCTCCGCGGCGGCGCCCGGCTGCCCGTCGGCGATCGGGCGGGCGTGGCGATCGGCGAAGTCGGAGCGCCCGCCTAGGAGCCCGCGGTTCGCGAAGTGCATCAGGCTCCAGAGCTCTTCCAGGCGGTTCTCGACCGGCGTGCCGGTCAGCGCCAGCCGGAAGGACGCCGGCAGCGCGTAGGCCGCGCGCGCCGTCTGGCTGTCGGGGTTCTTGATCGCCTGCGCCTCGTCGAGCACCACCGTCCGCCAGGGTTGCGCGCCCAGCTGCTTTTCGTCGAGGCGCAGGAGCGCGTAGCTGGTCAGCGTCACGTCGGCCGCGGGATCGAGCGCGCGCGCGGCGCCGTGATAGACGCAGACCTTGAGCGCGGGGCGGAAGCGCCCGAGCTCGGCCCGCCAGTTGAAGATCACGCTGGTCGGCGCGACCACCAGCGTCCGCCCCTCGAACACGCACATCGCCTGGAGGGTCTTCCCCAGACCCATGTCGTCGGCCAGGACGCCGCCCAGGCCGGCGCTGCGCAGGAACGACAGCCAGCTCACGCCCTGTCGCTGGTAGGGGCGCAGCGCGGCCGTGAGATCGGCGGGGAGCGGCGCCTCGGCAAGCCGCTCGAAGCCGGCCACCAGCGGGGCCAGGCGATCGAGGCCGGGCGGTGGGGGATGGTCGAGCTCGGCGCAGAGCGCCGCCAGCGCCGGCAGCGCGTGCCGCGCCAGGTGGCCGTCGTTCTGGCGCGCCTCCAGCAGGTCGGCCACGCGCTGCCCGTGCTTCTGCATCCACCCGATCGGCAGCGCGGCCCAGCCACCGCTCGAAAGCGGCACGATCCCCAGCCCCTCTTGCCAGGCCCGCATCACCGCGCCGGCGTCGACGGCCGCGCCCGATTTGGTCGTAAAGGTCAGGTCGAAGCGCACCGCCTCGGTGCCGGCTGCGGCGTCGCCCTCGGCAACCAGGTTCAGCGTCGGCGTGAGCGCCGCCGCCGGTTTGACCACGCCGGCGGCGCCGCCCGCCAGATCGCCGCGCCAGCGTTTGAGCTTCTCGACGAAGCGGGGCGCGTCGGCGCCGCCGTAGCTGGTTCGCCGGCCCGGGAGAAGATCGAGATCCGCGCGCAGGCGCTCCACCGCGCGCCGCTCGGCCGGCGGATCGCGCAGCGGCACCGGGCCGCGCAGGTGGACCAGCCTGCCGCCGTCGACGCGCGCGCAGGGGGGCGAGCCGTAGACCAGCGCCGGCAGCACGCTGATGCCGCCTCCCGCGACGGGGTCGACCTGATCGAGCTGCAGCACGATCCGCGGCTCCAGATCGCGCGCCACGGGCGGCAGCCGCGTGCTGCGGATCTCCAGCACCGTTCGTTGCGCCAGATCCGGAAGCACCACGGTCACCAGCTCGCCCAGCTCGGCCGCGCCGAACGCGCGCCGCACCGGCAGGTGTTGCAGGCGATCGCCCCCAAGCTCGATCTCGCCCAGCCGGTGCAGCGTCAGGTGTCCGTCCTCCTCGCAGAGCACGACCCCCGAGGCGACCACGGCGCGCACGCGTGGATCGGCGCTGATGGCGAGGCGGACCTCGGCGGCGCCGTCGGCGCGCCGGCCGTCGACCAACGTCGCCTGCGGCCGGATCTCCTCCTCGGAGACGGCGGCGCCGACGCCGTCGACGGTGATGCGCGGGGCGCCGGCCAGGAGCTGCAGCAGGCCGGTCAGCTTGCCTGGCGAAATCGCGCCGCGGGCCGCCGCCGCCCGTCTCCAGAAGGCTGTCGACGCGCAGATCGGCCTCCTCGACCTGCAGCCCCGCGGCCTTGGTCAGGCTCGGCCAGCCGCGCCTTCAACCCCCCCTCGAGCGGCGTCTCGGCGCCGTCCGCCGCGACCAGCACGCGCGCCGAGCCGCAACCCTTCGCTCTAGCCGCGTGAAGCGGTAGCCGATCCGCGCCCCGAGCGCCGCGCGGGCGCCTTCGCCGCCACCTTGTCGGCCGGTGCCCCGGTCTTGGCTTCGCCGAGCACGATGGCCACCGCGGCGACGTGCTCGCAAGGGCTGACGCGCGAGGGGCAGTCGCACTCCAATTCGTTCTCCGTCGGGTAGAGGACGACTGTGGGTGGCACCAGCTTTTCCGGGCGCCCGGACGCGCCAGACGATCTCCGTCCGCGCTTTGCGATTCGACGACCACACCGCCGGCGCGCGCCAGCGTCACCCCCTGCGACCAGAGGCCCGACTTGCAGCGCCGGCGAATTGCGGCCAGCAGCGAATCGCAGGCCGGCAGCGAATCGCCGGGCGGGCTCACAGGCTCATCATCTTGTCGACGATGGCGGAGAGCGCCGCCAGCCGCGCGCCACCCCGCCCGACGGCGAAGGGTGGCGCCGCCGCCACACCCAGCCGCGTCGTGCAATCCTCGACCGAGCCGGTGCGCGCGCCCAGGTGAGCGCCGGCGACGGGGCGCATGTCGAGGCGCGCCGCCGGCAGCGCGATCCCCTCCGCTTCCAGGAGGTCGAGCGGGTACCGCCCCCAGGTGCAAACGAAGTCGTCGTTGCGCACGAAGGCCGCCCAGCGCGCGCGGAACGACTCCCAGCTCTCACCCGCCGCCAGCCGCTCGGCCGGAATCTGGATGTGACGCGGGATCGCCGGCGCCAGCGGGCGGCGCGGCGCGATGATCGCCTCGAAGGTCTCGCCCGTCGCGGGGCGGCTGGCCAGCCAGTGGACGATCTCCGCCGGGTGCCCGCCGGGTCGTCGCGCCGGCCAGGCGTTCGCTTCGCCGTGAAGGCAGAGGAGGGTGTCGCCGCGCTCGCGCAGCATCGACGCCATCGAGGGGCGCCGCGCGCGCCGGGTGCGGTGGAGCGCGTGACGGCGCCGGGCGCCGCGCACGGTCGTGGCGTAGCGGACCTGGGTGTCGATCATCGCCGTGAACGGCCGCAGCAGCGTGGCGAACTTCTCGGGCGCCCCTTCCAGCGCGCCCAGCACCAGCGCCAGCGCCTCGACCGTCGCCACGCAGTGGTCAGCCGGCTCGCGCCGAATGCGATAGTTGCTGGGGCGGGCGGCGTGAACCGGATCTGCGGCAGCGACGCCAGCAGCGCGTTGCGCTTGAGCAGCTTGCGCGCCTGCCACCAGGTCCCATCCAGCACCACCAGCGTGATCGGCCCTACCGGCCGCGCCTCGGCCAGATCGATGGCCTTCGGTCCGGGAAACAGGAGATAGGCCGGCCGGCCGGGGCCATCGGCCGGTTTACCCGCGGAGGTGAGCGCCGCGCGGACCTGCGCGTCGTTGTCGAAGTCGAGGCCGACGTGCAGCTCCGAGCCCGGGAGACAGAGATGCGCCAGCCGCGCCGTCCCGACCGGGACTTTTTTCTCGCGCGGGTGTTGCAGCAGGATCACCCGCGTCCGCGTCTCCAGCGACACGAGGTGGGCGCAGTAGCAGACCGACGTGGGGCGCCGGCACCGCTCGCAGACGGCGCGACGAAGAACAGCCTCGGGGATCACGCGCGGAGGTTAGCAGCTCGCGCGCCGGCCGCGTGAGCGACTGCGCGCTTCAGCGCACTTCCCACGCAGGGCAGCGCGCGCGTCATCGCACCGGCCGGGAGGACTTGCCGCGCGCGGCGCCCGGACGCTTGCGGGTCGGATCGCGCGGCGGCTTGGCGCTCCCTTCCAGCGCCGTACGCAACTGCTGCGCCAGCGCGGCGCCCTGGCCCGACGCCTTGTCGCCGAGGGCGAGGATCGTGTTCGAGAGCGCCTCCCGCAGATCGGGGTGGTCGGCGTTGCGGCATTCGTTCTCCAGCCAGCTGGCGCCCCGGTGGCCGGCGCTGAACGCGACCACCACCGCGCTCAGGGTCCGCGGCAAGGAGAGCAGCAGGCGCCGGCGGCCATCCGACCGCTCCGCCGCGCGCGACGCGCCGACGATGTCGGCGATCGCCCGCGACAGATAGTCGAGCAGCGGGTCTGGCTTCGAGAGAGCGGCGAGCGCCTGGCGGCCGGCGAAGACTTCGATCACCACGGCGGCGGCGCCGAAGCGGATCTCGCGGTCCTCGATCTCCAGCCACTCCGCCGCCCGCGCGACCAGCCCATCCGCCCGATCCGGCCCGGCGACGAACGACGTCAGCGCATCGAGCGTCCCCAACCGGACGGGCGCCCGTTCGTCACCCGCCAGCATCGCCAGCGCGTCCCAGGCCGTTCCGATCTCGCGCTTGGCGCGCAGCCGGCCGACCCATCCGTGCGCCGCGGCGACGGGAAGAAACACCTCGGGCGTGTCGGGCGCGGCGTCGTTCCCCCCCAGCCGATCGAGCAGGCCCGCCGCCACCCCGGCGAAGCTGGTCATTTCGGCGCCGAAGGCCGCCGCCAGCCGCAGGTTCGGCCGCGGTCCGTACCCACCGTAGCGGCAGAGCAGCTCCTCGAGCGCGGCCGGCTTGCCAGCGAGCGCCGTGTTCAGCGCCGCGTGCAGCGCCTCATTGCGAAGACCTTCGGTGGGACCGGGAGACATGGGACGGGAAGCGTACCCTACCTCGGGCGAACGCAGCCGTCGGCCGAACGCAGCCGTCGCCGACATGCTCCGCGACCGGGAGATGCTCGGGCGGCGGAGTCGCGCCCCGCCGGTGCGAAGACGACGGAACCGGGCAGACATCGCTTTGCGCGGCCGCGGGAATGTGGTGGATTGCGCGGATGAGCACCGGCCGTCTGGAAGCGTTCAGCGACGGCGTCATCGCCATCCTCATCACCATCATGATCCTGGAGCTCAAGGTCCCGCACACCGCAGACCTGGGGGCGCTCCGTCCGGTGGTGCCGGTGTTCCTCACCTACGTCCTCAGCTACGTGTTCCTCGGCATCTACTGGAACAATCACCATCACCTGCTCCACGCCGCGAGCCGGGTCAACGGCAAGGTGCTCTGGGCCAACCTCCACCTCCTCTTCTGGCTGTCGCTCATCCCGTTCGTCACCGGGTGGATGGGGGAGAACCACTTCCGGCCCATGCCCACCGCGGTCTACGGCCTCGTGCTGCTGCTGTCGGCGATCGCCTACTACATCCTGGTGCGGACGATCCTGGCCGAGGAGGGCGCGGAGTCGCGCCTCGGGCGCGCCGTCGGACGTGACATCAAGGGGATGATCTCTCCGGTGCTGTACGCGGTGGCCATCCCGCTCTCCTTCGTCGACTGCCGGATCGCGCTGGGGCTCTACATCTTCGTGGCGCTCATGTGGCTCGTGCCAGACCGCAGGATCGAATCCAGGATGCGGGCACCGTAAATGCGTCTGGACGTTCTGCTCGGGCGCAACGCCGGCTGGTCGCGGACCGCCGCGCGCGCCGCGATCGCCGAGGGTCGCGTTCGGATCGGCGGCGCCGTCGTCGAGGCGGCGCGGCACGAGATCCCGGAGGCGGAGCTGCCGTTCGCCGTCGCCCTCGATGAGAGCGAGCTGCTGCTCTATGATCGGGTCCGGCTGGCGTTGAACAAGCCGACGGGCTGCGTGACGGCGTTGCGCGACATGCTCCACCCGACGGCGTACGAGCTGGTGAAGGACGCGCCGCTCTGGGGCGAGCTGCGCCCGGTCGGGCGACTCGACCTCGACACCTCCGGGCTCCTGCTCTGGACCAACGACGGAGCGGAGATTCAGCGGCTCACGCATCCCAAGCGAGAGGTGCCGCGGACGTACCAGGCGGCGCTGGCGCGTCCGTTCACCAAGCTGCCGCCGAAGCTGGTTCTGGACGACGGGCACGAGCCGCGCGTGACGGAGCTCGAGCTGCTGCCGCCGGCGGCGGTCCACCCGAGCTTGCAGGTTCCGGCCGAGACGGCGACGCTGGCGACGATCACCGTCGTCGGCGGCGCCTACCACGAGGTCCGCCGCATCTTCGCCGCGCTCGGCAGCCACGTGCTCGGCCTCTGCCGCGTCCGCTTCGGCGACATCGAGCTCCCCCGCGATCTCGCCCCCGGCGAGTACCAGCTCTTGCCGGGTCCCGAAGTCGATTGACCGATCTCCACGTCGTGCTGGTCGAGCCGGAGATTCACTGGAACACCGGCAACGCGGGGCGCACCTGCCTGGCCGTCGGCGCGCAGTTGCACCTCGTCCGGCCGCTGGGGTTCTCCCTCGACGACAAAGAGGTGCGGCGCGCCGGGCTCGACTACTGGCCGCGCGTTCGTCCCCAGGTCTGGCCGAGCTGGACCGACTTCGAGCGCGCGCTGCCGGCGCTGGGCACGCCCTACTTCTTCACCTCGCGCGGCGCCCGCCAGTTTCAGGAGGTCGCCTACGCGCGGCCCGCGGTGCTGATCCTCGGCCGCGAGAGCATCGGGCTTGCCCCCGAGCTGCTCGCCCGCCATGTCGCCGACACCGTCGCCATCCCGATGCGCGACCGCGAGCTCCGCTCGCTCAACCTGTCGACCACCGTGGCGCTGGCAGCCTACGAGGCGCGCCGGCAGTGGGGCTGGCGGTAGACTCAGCTAAGCCGCGACGTCGAGCGATCGCTCGAAGTTCGGGCGGCGAACGTCGGTCGCCAGGCCCACCTTCTCGAGCAGCAGGATGGTGTACCAGCCGACGTCGAGCTGCGCCGGCGTCCAGCCGAGCCGCGCCGAGCCGGGGCGGTCGTGGTGGTTCTGGTGCCAGTTCTCCCCCTGGAAGAAGTGCATCAGCGACAGCCAGCGGACGTTCTGCGCGGTCGCGTCTTCCGGGCCGGCATCCTTCTTCAGGTGGCAGACGCTGTTGACGAAGCACTGCGCGTGCAGCGCGAACACCAGACGGATGGCGCCCACCCAGAAGAAGGCGGCCCAGCCGAACGGCAGCCCGATGAGGAAGGCGAGCGCGCACATCGCGATCTGCACCCGGGTCCAGAACCGATAGGCGGGCGTGTCGATGTCCTTGCAGTAGCGCTTGATCGGCGCCGCGCCCGCCTGCCAGAGCCAGCGCAGGTGCGACCACCAGAAGCCGCCGACGCGCGGGCTGGAGACATCCTCGGGCGTGTCGGACTTGGCGTGGTGAAGGCGGTGATTGGCCGCCCAGGACAGCGGAGATCCCGAGCCGTTCAGCATCGTGAAGAACGTGAGGACGTTGCGCGCCACCGGGTGCAGCCTCACCGACTTGTGCGCGATGCCGCGGTGAAAGCAGACCGTGGTGCCGAGGCCGCCCAGAAAGTGCAGCACCGCGGCCGCCAGCAGCACGCGCCAGCCGGGGAAGGGAAACAGGCAGAGCCCGACGATGGCGGTGACGTGGATGAGGACCATCCAGAAGAAGGTCGCGCCGTCGCCGCGCGCCGGCCTCCACCAGGGCCACTTCCAGGGCTCGAGCTTGACGACGTCGCTGGCGTCCATCGTCGAGCTGGGCAGCGGGGAGACGCTCATTCGGCCGCTCCTTCCATCGAGGCTCCCACTCGGGCCGCCACTGGCTCCGTTGCCGATGCCGACATCGGCGCCGCGCGCAGCCCGGCGTCGCGAAGCAGGTCGAGGTCGGCGTTCACGTCGGGGTTCCCGGTGGTGAGCAGCTTCTCGCCGTAGAAGATCGAGTTCGCGCCGGCCAGGAAGCAGAGCACCTGCGCCTCGCGGGTCAGCGCCAGCCGCCCCGCCGAGAGCCGCACCCGCGCCTTCGGTATCAGGATGCGGGCGGTGGCGACCATCCGCACCAGCTCGAGCGGATCGACCGGATCGCGCTCGCCGAGCGGCGTGCCGGACATGGGCGCCAGGGCGTTGACCGGCACGCTCTCCGGCTGCGGGTCGAGGTTGGCCAGCGTCGCCAAGCATGCTGCAGCGGTCGTCGAGCGACTCGCCCATTCCGATGATGCCGCCGCAGCAGACGGTGATCCCCGCCTTGCGCACTGTGGCCAGCGTCTTGAGCCGATCATCGTAGGTGCGCGTGCTGATGATGGACTTGTAGAAGGAGCGCGACGTGTCGAGGTTGTGGTTGTAGGCGGTGAGCCCGGCCTCGGCCAGCCGCTGGGCCTGCGCCTCGGTCAGCATCCCGAGCGTGGCGCAGGCCTCCATGCCGAGCGCGCGCACGCCGCGCACCATCTCCAGCACCTCGTCGAAGGCGGGGCCGTCCTTGACCTCGCGCCAGGCGGCGCCCATGCAGAAGCGGGTGGCGCCGGCGGCCTTGGCCTTGCCGGCCGCCTCCAGCACCTCGGGCGTCTTCATCATCCGCTGCTTCTCGAGCCCGGTGTCGTAACGCGACGACTGCGAGCAGTAGGAGCAGTCCTCCGGGCAGCCGCCGGTCTTCACCGACAGCAGCGAGCAGAGCTGGACGTCGGCGGCCGGATGGTGCTCGCGGTGGACCAGCTGTGCGCGGAAAAGCAGGTCCGGGATCGGCAGATCGTGGATCGCGCGGACCTCGGCGAGGGTGAGTCGTGCCGAGACAAGCGAGCGTCTTCTATCATCATTTTCGACGCCCGGCCCGGGCTAATTCACGCGCCGCAGGATGATCAGCACGCGGACCGTCAGCCAGCGGGCCGGGTCGCGTTCCTTGGCCAGCGCGGCCACGGCGGAGGGCTTGCTGGCCGCGTCGGGGCGCGTCGGGGCGCCCGGGTACCAGAGGCCGTCGGCGTTCTGGCGGCCGCGCACGTAGGCCTCGGCGGTCCGAACGCCGGAGTTCTCCTTGCCGAGCCCGACCGCGGTCACGCCGTCGAGCGCGTCGAGCACGTCGGTCCAAAAGCGCGGCTCGCCAATCTGCTCCCAGAAGGCGGGCGCCTTGCGGTCGGGGTAGCGGTCGGGTTGCAGGAACCGGGTGGCCAGCAGCTCGGCCGCGCGGCGCGCCTCGCGCGAGGTCCGCCGCGACAGCGACGAGGCGAACGCGCGCAGCGCCATGCCGGTCACGAGGTGGCTCGACGGGCGCGCGGCCGAATCGGTGCGGACGCCGCGCCAGGCCCAGCCGCCGTCGGCCTGCCGGTTGGCGAGCAGGTAGCTTGAACCCACGCTCGACGCGCGGGTCGTCGTCGAACCCGGCGCGGCAGAGCGCCGCCAGCGCCCAGCCCGTGGAAGTGCAGCGCCACCGTTCGCGCGCGCGACTCGGGTGTCTCGCCCAGCGCCAGATCGCCGATCCCGCCGTCTTTGTCCTGCGAGCCGAGCAGCAGACTCGGCGGCGCGGGCGACCGGCGCCTCGGACGGCGCGAAGGCCGTAGTCCGCCATCCGCTCCAGCGCACGGATGGTGGCAACGGCGCGGGCGAACTTCGCCGGCCCCAGCGTCTTCTCCGGGGGCCTGGCGATGAACGCCCCTTCCTTGTCCTGCTTGCGCAGGAAGGCTTTGACCTCGGGGTAGCTGAGAACCTCCTCCGCCTGCGGCGCCTCGTCGTCGTCGATCGAGATCGCGACGCACCCGCGCCACGAGCGCCCGGCTCCCCTCGCGGAGCAGGATCGGCACCGGGTCGCGGCCGAGGCGTGCGCGCCAGCCCGACGGAAACCGGGGCGGTGCCCCCGGCGGCGACCCGGGCGTGAGGCGGTTCATCTCCCCGGAAGGGTATCGCAAAAACCCGACCTGCGACGCGCGGGAACGAAGTTTTTTCAAGAGATTTCCGTCGCAAGAGCGGGCGTGTCAGGGTTGAGACGCACGGTCGCCGTTGCACACGGGCCGCTTCCAAGTAAGACTCCTACCGCTTTCAGTCATCACGAGCGCGGATGAGCTCTCCCGAACGGCCCCACGAAGCAACAGGCTTTCTTGGCGCTCCTGAAAGAGGGGTGGACCTCGCTGCATCTCGACGCCCGCCGCGCCGGCGTGGTGGTCCCGCAGGCCTTTCGTGGCGACGCGCACCTGATGCTGCAGTACGGCTACGACCTGCCGATCCCGATCCCCGATCTCGAGGTCGACGAACACGGCGTGCGCGCGACGCTCTCGTTTTCGCGCACGCCGCAAAGGACCGTCGTGCCTTGGACCGCGGTCTACGCCATCGCCAGCGTCGACGGCCGCGGCGTGCTCTACCCGGAGGACGTCCCGAGTGACGTCTCCGTGGTGGCCTCGCCTGAGTCGCCCGAGGTCCCCGAGGCGGCCGCCGATCAGGCCGCGGCGGAGCTCGGAGCGCCGATGTTGCCGATGTAGCCGATGTCGCAAGGATGGGTGGCGAGGCTCCCGGCGCGCCGGGGGCCAGCATTCGCCGCCTGCGGTCTATTCCAGCGCACCCCGAAGCGGCGCTGGCGGAGCCGCTGGCTGCCCGCCGCCGCCGCCGTCCGCAGCTCCGTCTGGTGAAGTAGCGCCGCGCCGCTTCAGGCGGCCGCTCCGGCTCACCCAGGCTCCGCCGGCGAAGGTGAACCGTCGCCCGCTGCGCGGCCCCCGTGCCGGCCGGCGCTATTCGCGGACCACGGCGTCGGCCAGGAACTTGGCGAGATCGTCGTGCTGGGCGCGAGCGTCTTCATAGCCCATCCGCGTCACCTCGGCGGCGTAGAGCCCGTCAAACAGGATGTACGAGAGCAGATCGGCCTCGTCGGCGCCGCGCGCGGTGGCGAGGCGCCGCAAGAGCTGGATGCCGGCGCCGCCGCCGCTCCCCTTGAATCGACCCGAGCGCGCCACCTGGCCGGCGATCTCGCCGAGGTCGCCCGAGGGGCGGATCATGTACTCGCCGACGATCCGGTAGGGGGCGCCGCGCATCTTGGTGGCCACCTCGTCGAAGCGGGCCAGGTGCTCGGGGCTGCCGGCCGCGCGCACGGCCTCGATGACGGCGTTGAAGCGGCGCAGGCGATCGAGGTCGTAGTCGATGTGGTCCAGCAGGAAGGCGTCCAGGATCTTGCCGACCAGAAAGGCCGCGCCCGGGAAGGGCATCGACTCCTCGGGGACGGCGTTGCTGGGGGCCGGTTGCTGGCGGAGGCCGATGACCAGGACCTTGTCAGCGCCCAGGCGCAGCGCGGGCGACAGCGGCGTGTTCTGGCGGAGGCCACCGTCGCAGAAGAAGCGCTCGCCCACGCAGATGGCCGGAAAAAGAATGGGGAGCGCCGCCGAGGCCAGCGCGTGCTCGGCGCCGATGGTGACCGACTGGGCGCGCACGAAGGGATCCTTGCTCCAGTTCCCGGCCGCCTTGTCGCGCGCGCTCTGCAGGAAGACGACGGTCTTGCCCGACCCGATGTCGGTGGCGGTCACCGACAGCGACTCGAGCTTCCCGTCCCGGATGTTGGGGCCGATGCGCGTCCAGGGGATGAGGCGGCGCACCACCCGTTCGAGCTGCTGCGTCTGCACGATGCCGCCCAGGTGCCGCTGCCCCTCCACCTCCTCGATGTGCCCGCTGCCGAGCAGCGTGGCGGGGGCGCGCATGAACTCCTTGACCCCGAAGCTGACCATCTCCTCGAGGACGAAGCTCTCCCAGCGGTCGCAGAGGATGCGCCCCTGCTTGGCGGCGATGTCGGCGGTGGCGGCGAAGAAGCAGGCGTGGATCGCCCCCACCGACGTGCCGCAGATGATGTCGAACTGCACCTGGCCGCCGAGATCGCCTGCCAGATCCTCTCGGATGTAGCGCAGAACACCCGCCTCATAGGCGCCGCGGGCGCCGCCGCCGGAAAGCACCAGAGCTACCCGGGGACGGTCGCCGCGCTGTCGCGGTCGCGTCGGTGCGCTCATCCGATCTCTTCAGAGTAAGCGAGCCACAGTTCCGCGCAAGTGCTCGTCGCGTTCGCTCCTGGCGGGGAGCCGGCGTTTGCGGAGATTCGGTCATCGCGATATTGACAAACCAGCGTGAGCGACGAAGCGAACGCGGTTGCGAAGGGGCGGCGGCAGCGGTTTGCCGGCTGGCTTCGCGCGCCGCGGGTCTGGACCATCGCCGGCTGCGTCGCGATCGCCTTCGGCCTGGCGGCGCCGATGATCGTGGACTGCCCGGCGGGCGCTGGCGCCTGCCGCTTCAGCCTCGATCGGCTCGGCACCACCGACGACTGGCGCCACTTCTCTATGCTGTGGGAGGCGACGCGGGTCGCGCTCCACGACTTTCACCAATTTCCTTCCTGGAACCCCTACCACTGCGGCGGGCTCGTGCTCTATCAGCATCCGGAGTCGCCCTTTCCGGGGCCGCTGTTCCTGCTGACCTACTTCTGGCTGCCGACGGCCGTCGGCATGAAGGTCTGGATCCTGGCGCACCTCGTTTGCGGCACGCTCGGAGCGCGGGCGTTGGTGGCCGACCGCGGCGGCAACGCAGCCGAGCAGCTCCTCGGCGGGGCGGTGATGGCGGCCGCGGGCTTCTTCGCCGAGCACATCGGCGGCGGCCACCTGTCGTTCACCCCGTTTCTCTACCTGCCGCTTGTCGTTTGGGCCTTTCGAAGATCGCTGGGCGCCCGCGAGGGGAGGCCGCCGCCAGACCTTCGCTACGCCGTCCTGGTGGCGGGGCTGTTCGCGGTGACGGTGCTCGAGGGGGGGACCTACCCGGCGCCGCTGATGGCGGTCGCGCTGGGGGCCGAGTGCCTGGCGCGCCTCGGATCGGCCGCCGATCGGCGCGCGATGGCGCGGGTGCTGCCGGCGATCGCTGGCCTCTTCGTGCTGCTGGCCGCGGTGCGCCTCCTGCCGGCGCTGCACTACCTGCGCGAGCACCCGCGGCTCGAACCGCTCGACGACGGTCTGGGGATCGGCGAGGTGTTTTCGTTCTGGACCACGCGTATGCACGGGCGCCGGGTGCCTGGGCACGGCTACGTCTGGCCCGAGTACGACGACTACGTCGGCCTGGTGCCGGTCGCGCTCATGCTGGCCGGCGCGGTGATCGCGCTCGTTGTTCGAGATCCGCGGCGACGTGAGCGGCGGATCGATCTGGCCGTCTTCGTGACGCTGGTCTGGTGCGCGCTGGGGAGAATCCAGGGGCCGTCGCTGGCGGCGCTCCTTCACGCGTTGCCGATCTTCCGCTCGCTCCGCGTCCCCTCGCGCTTCCTGGGGCCGGCGATGGTCGGGTTCGGCCTGCTGGCGGCGACGGCGCTGGCGGCCGGGCGCCGTGCCTTCGAGGGACGGGATCGGCGGCTCGTTCGCGCCTTGCTGGCGATCGAGCTCGCGCTGGTGGCCGGGGTGGCGATCGACGTCTGCCTGACCAACCAGCGGGTGATCCAGCAGGGGCTC
Source organism: uncultured Pseudomonadota bacterium (assembly GCA_963723305.1). GTDB lineage: Bacteria > Myxococcota_A > Polyangia > Fen-1088 > Fen-1088 > JADGRB01. Next base: position 17,510 of record CAVRRT010000039.1, on the reverse strand, counting down.
GATCCGGTCATGCCGCAAACGCCCGCCAGCTCCGACTTCTTCCAGAACACGGGCGCCGATTACGGCCGGCTTCCGACCTTCCCGGTGGCGGGCTTCGGGACGCGCGCCTGCTACGTGGCGCTGGAGTGGAAGCCGGCGCCGGGCATCACCGACGGGCGCGGGCCGCAGGCGCGCCTCGAGCCGCCCGGCGCCGGCTCGATTGCCCAAACGCGCTGGTCGCCCAGCGAGCTCGACTTCGACGTCCGTCTCGACGCTTCCGCCCTGCTGATCGTCAACCAGAACTACGAGACCGGCTGGCGCCTGGAGAGCGAGGCCGGCGCCGGCGAGACGGTCGGCGCCTATGTCGTTCCGGCGCGCCGGTTCTGGGATATCCGCGCACGTCCGAGCGAGCTGCCCGCCAAAGGCGCCATCGGCCTTCTGGCGGTGGAGCTTCCGGCGGGAAGCCGGCACCTGGTCCTGCGCCACCGGCCACCTTGGCTGCTCTCCGGGGCGCTGCTGTCGTTCCTGGGCGTCGTGCTGTCGGGCCTCTTGCTTCGGCGCGCGCGTCGCTGAGGGCGCGTGAAGCTGATATTCTGATCTCATGGGCGCCCCCTCGATCACCCTCTCGCCCGGCGGCGGGTTTCTCCTGGAGCCGACCGGATCGGTCACCATCTTCACGCCGGAGATGCTCTCCGACGAGCAACGCATGATGAAGGAGACGGCGGACGACTTCGTCATGAAGGAAGTCATGCCGCACGTCGCCGACATCGAGTCGAAGAAGCCGGGCGTCATGCGCGGCCTTCTCGAGAGGGCCGGCGGCGTCGGGCTGCTGGGCCACGACATTCCGGAGGCCTACGGCGGCCTCGGCGGCGACAAGACCAGCTCGAGCCTCATCACCGAGGCGGCCAGCCGGCAGGGGTCATACGCGGTCAGCTTCGGCGCGCACGTCGGCATCGGGACGATGCCGCTGGTTCACTTCGGCACCGCCGAGCAGCGCCAGAAGTATCTCCCCAAGCTGGCCAGCGGGGAGATGATCGCCGCCTACGCGCTGACCGAGCCGGGTTCGGGCTCGGACGCGCTGGCGGCCAAGACCAAGGCGGTGAAGTCGGCCGACGGCAAGAGCTGGAAGCTGACCGGATCGAAGCTCTACATCACCAACGCCGGCTTCGCCGATCTGTTCACCGTGTTCGCCAAGGTCGACGGCGAGCAGTTCACGGCGTTCCTGGTCGAGCGCGGCGCGCCCGGTCTCACCATCGGGCCCGAGGAGCACAAGCTGGGCATCCGCGGCAGCTCGACCTGTCCGCTGTTTCTCGAGGATTGCACCATCCCGATCGAAAACGTTCTGGGGACCATCGGCCAGGGGCACAAGATCGCCTTCAACGTCCTCAACATCGGGCGCTGGAAGCTGGGGATCGGCGCCGTGGGCGGCGCCAAGTATTGCCTCGAGCTCGGCGTCAAGTTCGCGCGGGAGCGCAAACAGTTCGGCAAGCCGATCGCCGAGTTCGATCTCATCCGCAAGAAGATCGGCGAGATCGCCATGCAGACCTTCGTCGCCGAATCGATGGCCTTCCGCACGGCCGGCCTGCTCGACGCGCGCGCGCACCTCATCGACCCGGCCGATCCCCAGGCGCAGAAGAAATCGATCGACGCCATCGAGGAGCACGCCATCGAGGCGTCGATCATCAAGGTGTTCGGCTCGGAGATCCTGCACGCCACCGCCGACGAGACGCTGCAGATCTTCGGCGGCGCCGGCTACATCGAGGACTACCCCATCGAGCGCGTCAGCCGGGACGCGCGCATCAACCGGATCTTCGAGGGGACCAACGAGATCAACCGCCTGCTGGTCCCGGGGACGATGCTCAAGCGTGCGCTCACCGGGCGGCTGGCGCTGATGAAGCTGGTCGGAGAGGTCCAACAGGAGCTGGCCGACCCCATCAAGATCGACCGCCGCCCGCTCGAGGGCCCGCTCGGGCGCGAGCGCAAGAAGTGCGACTACGCCAAGCGCGCCATCGCCTACTCCGCCTCGCTGGGTGTCCAGAAGTACATGCAGCAGATCTCCGAGAAGCAGGAGCTGCTGGGTGCGCTGGCCGATGCGCTGATCCTGACCTTCGGCATGGACTCGGCGATCTCGCGGACGCTGCAGCTCATCGCCGACAAGGGGGAGGCCGCCAGCCAGATTCCGCTCTACATGACGCAGCTCTTCGTGGCCAAGGCGCACGAGCAGGTCTTCGATCTCCTGCGCGAGATGCTGATGTGGATGTCACAGGACGAGGAGTGGGGGCGCGAGATCCGCGACATCAACACCTACTACAGCCTCGAGCGGGTCAACACCTTCTCGCTGCGCAGGAAGATCGCCCTGCACGTCATCGAAGCCGGCGGCTACGCGCTTTAGGCGCCGGCGCTCGGCAGGACGAAGGGGCGCCGCCCGTTCTACGGGATCCGCTTCCAGCTCGGCTTGAAGGCGGCGGAGTAGGTCGGGGGGCCGTCGGAGAGGACGTAGTCGACGCGCCGGTTGCGCGGCTCGTCGACGTTGTCGGCGGTCTTGACCTCCGGTGACGTCTCGCCGAACCCCTCGAACGAGACGGGCAGCTTGACGCCGCGCTTGCGGAACCAGGCGGCGATCGCGCGCGCCCGATCCTGCGACAGCTTGAGGTTGTGCGCCGCGCTTCCCACGGTGTCGGTGTGGCCGGCGATGTAGAGGGTCATGCCGGGGTGCATGCGGCCGTGCGCCTGGTCCTTGGCCAGCACCTCCTGCAGCGTCGTGTAGGCCGCCTCCAGCTTGGGCGTCTCCGGCTCGTCGATCTCCGCCGAGCCGGTCTTGAAGTTGACGTCCTCGTGTGGGATCGGCACGAACCAGGGCGCGATCTCCACCCCGACCCACGACCCCTGGGCGTCGTAGGCGTGGACCTCGATCCGCGCCACGGCGGCGTCGCTGGTCGGCGTCCAGGTCACGACGAGCGGCGCGCCTGCGGCGCGTCCCGTGAAGTCCTGCTCCTCGTCGGCGATGACCGCCTCGGATTCAGCGTAGACCTCGATCTTCACCTTGCCGGCGGGGCGCGACATCTTCACCTCCAGCCGGTGCTGCTTGAGGTCGACCTTGCTCTTGTCGACCTCGACCTTGAGCGCGGCGGGGGCGGCGATCGCGCGGGGAGAGACCAACGCGCCGGCGACGACCACGGTCATGGCGCCAAGGCCGATCCTGATCACGGCGGCATCCTATCATCTTGTGAAACGGTGGGGGCCGCGGGTCACGGCGGGGGAGAGCAGGGCCGTGCTAGCGTTCCGCCGTGCGGTCTCGTTCGACGCCGGCGCTGCTGCTGGCCTTTCTCGGTTGGTCGGCGGGTTGCGCCACGACGCCCCGGCCGCTGGTCGATTCCGGCTACGCGGCGCGCGCCTACACCCCGGGGCGCGTCGCCGTGCTCCCGCCGGACGTCTTTGTCGTCATCGATCAGGTGGGCGACGACGATCCCGTCAAGTCGGCGGCGCTCGGGCAGGAGGTCTCCGCCGAGGCGATGCGCGCCATCGAAAGATCGCTGCGTGGCCGCGGCTACCAGGTCGATCTGCTCTCTCGCTGGGACGGCGTCTACGCGCCGGACGGCGCTCCGCTCGTGACCGGCGACGCGCTCGAGGGGCTCGCGCGCGGAGTCGTCAACTTCGCCAGCAGCGCAGACGGCGGCCGGCAGGGGGTGACCGGCGCGCCCCCACGGGTTTCGCCGGAGCTGGCCTGGCGCATCGGTTGGGCCACGCAGTCCGGCGCCGTCCTCTACGTCAACATCAAGGGCGTCGTCACGACGCCGGGCCGGCAGACCACGACGGTCCTGGCGGCTGTTTTCATCGTCGTGCTGGTCGCCGCCATCGTTCTGATGGCGACCCAAAAAGGTGGCGGCGGTGGACACTGGGCGGGAGCGGGCGGCGGTCGTGCCCCGGCGAGCAGCGGTGGGTGGCGCGCGGCGCCGCCCGCCGGAGCGGCCGTCCGGCCCGCGGGCTGGCACCCGGGGGCGCCCGCCGCGAGGGCGGCGCCGCCTGTCGCCGGGCCGGCCGCGCCCGCCGTGAACGGCTGGCGGGGCGGCGGGGGACCGCCGGTCGCGCCGCGTGGCGGCCGGGTGTACCTCGGCGGGGGCGGCAGCCTGAATCTCGTCGTTCCCATCGACGAGCCGGTCTATACGCACGACGGCAGCCTCGCCTACGACGATCCGGTGTTCGCCGGCGACGAGCTCTACGTCTCGATGACCTTGGTTTCGACCTATGATGGTCGCGTGCTCTGGCACGCGCGCGACGCGCTCGATCTCGAGGCGAACCGACCGGCGGACGTCGATCGGATGGTGGAGGCGTTCTTGAACACGCTCCCGCCCGCGCTCCCGCCCTCGGCCCCAGATTCTCCTCTGCCGTGATCGACGAAGACCATTCCTCCCCCGCGCCGGCCGCGCGCCAGCCGCGCGGCATCTATCTTCTGTTCACCGTCGAGATGTGGGAGCGCTTCTCGTTCTACGGGATGCGCGCCATCCTGGTGCTGTTCATCGCCGACAGCGCGCGCGGCGGAATGGGCTGGTCGCAGGCGACCGCCAGCCGCCTGTTCGGTCTCTACGGCTTCTTCGCCTACGCGCTCCCGGTCGTGGGCGGCTACATCGCCGATCGATTTTGGGGTACCCATCGTTCGCTGGTGGTGGGGGCGGTGGTCATCGCCGCGGGGCACTTCTGCATGGCGGCCCCCACCACGCCGACGTTCTTCATCGGCCTCGGCCTGGTGGCGATCGGAACCGGGTTCTTCAAGGTCAACGCCTCGACGATGGTCGGCCAGCTGTATCAACCCGGCGATCCGCGGCGCGACGCCGGGTTCACCATCTTCTACATGGGCGTCAACGTCGGCGCGCTCATAGGGCAGATCGCCTGTGGCTACCTGGGCGAGAGCCCACGCTGGGGCTGGCACTATGGCTTCGGCGCCGCCGGTATCGGAATGCTCTGCGGCCTGGGGTTCTACCTGCGGTTCCGTCCGCGTTATCTGGCAGGGATCGGCGAGGCGCCCCCGCGCGCGCCGGAGGGGCCGCGCGCCCCCGCCCAGCCGCTCACCAGCGAGGAGCGCGACCGGCTGACGGCGCTGCTGGTGATCATGTTCCTGACCATTCCGTTCTGGCTGGCCTACGAGCAGGCCGCCTCCTCGATGAACTTCTTCGCCGAGCAGCGCACCGACCGGATGGTGCACGGGTTCCTGGTCCCCGCCTCCTGGTTCCAGTCGGTGAACCCGGCGGTGTTGATCCTGACGAGCCCGGTCCTGGCGGCGCTCTGGACGGCGCTCGGCCGGCGCCGCCGCGAGCCGGGCACGCCGGCCAAGATGGCGGCGGCGATGGTCCTCCTCGGCGTCGGGTTCGTGTTCATGGTCGCCGGCGCGCGCCGCAGCGACGCCGGCGCGCTGGTCAGCCCCTGGTGGCTGGTGGCGGCCTACACCTTCCACACCCTCGGTGAGCTCTGCCTCTCGCCGATCGGCCTTTCGCTGGTGACCAAGCTGACGCCGGTCAAGTTCGCGGCCGTGATGATGGGCCTCTGGTTTCTCTCGACGGGCATCGCCGAGCTGCTGGCGGGACAGATCGCGGGGATCACCGACAAGATCGCGCGGGGCGACCTTTTTCACGTGTTCGGCGGGCAGGCGGACTTCTATTTCATCTTCGTGGTCCTGTCGGCGGTGACCGCGCTGGTGTTGGTGGCCTGTGGGCCTGCGCTCCGCCGGCGCATGCACGGGCTCGACCGGTGAAGCTCGGCGCGGTCGCGCTCGGCTTGCTACTCTCGTCGGCTGTGAGCGCCGCCCCGCCCGTCGCGTCCCCTGCGCCCGACCCCTTCCGGTGGCTCGAAGATGGCGACGCTCCGGCCGTGGCGCGCTGGACCGAGGCGCAGAACGCGGCGACCCGCCGGGCGCTCGATCCCCTCCCCGGGCGCGCGGCGCTGGAGGCGCGGCTCGGCCGCCTCTTCTCGGTAGGGTCGCTGGGCGTGCCGGTCTCGCGCCCGCGCCGCCGCGGCCCTGGCCAGGCCAAGGAGCGCCGTTACTTCTACACGCGCCGAGACGGTGCGCAGAACCAGCCGGTGCTCTACCTGCGCGACGGCCCCCAGGGGGCCGATCGCGCCCTCGTCGACGTCAATCTGGAGCGGGCCGACGGAACGCGCGCGCTCGACTGGTGGTTCCCCTCCGACGACGGCGCGCGCGTCGCCTACGGCACCTCCGACGACGGCAGCGAGGAGTCGCTCCTGCGCGTGCGCGACGTCGAGAGCGGGCAGGACCTCGGCGAGCAGATCCCCCGTACACGCGCCTGCTCGCTGGCCTGGCTGCCCGACGGCAGCGGCTTCTTCTACACGCGCTACCCCAAACCGGGCGAAGTCCCGCCCGGCGAGGAGGCCTATCACCGGGCCGTCTTCTTCCATCACCTGGGCGACGATCCGGCACACGATCGGAAGGTCTTCGGTGAGGGGCGCGATCGGACCGACTGGCCCGGTGTCGATCTGTCGCCCGACGGACGCTGGCTGGTGGTGAGCGTCGCCGAGGGGTGGACGAAGAGCGAGGTCTACCTCATCGACCGCAAGGGCCAGGGGCAGCCTGCGCCGGTGGCCATCGGCGAGGAGGCGCGGTTCGAGGTGGTCGAGGCGCTCGACGATCGTATCTATCTCTTCACCACCAGCGGCGCGCCGCGCGGGAGAATCTTCGCCGTCGATCCGAAGCGCCCGGCGCGCGCCGACTGGCGCGAGGTCGTGCCCGAGGCGGACGACGTGCTCGAGCGCGCCAGCTATTTCCAGGGCGGTCTGGCGGCCGCCTACCTGCACGATGCCTCGGCGCGCCTGCGGCTATTTGACCCGAATGGCCGCCCGCGCGGCGAGGTGGCGCTGCCGAGCCTCGGTGTGCTGACGTCACTCTCCGGCGCGCGCGAAGTCGCCGAGCTGTTCTACGGCTTCACCAGCTTCCTGGCCCCCACCACGGTCTTCGCGGTCCACCTCCGCAAAGCGCCGGAGAGCGCCGTCTGGCGCGCGCTCGAGGCCCCGGTCGACGCCGGCGCGTTCGAGGTCGAGCGGGTGACGGTCACCTCGCGCGACGGGACGAAGTTGCCGCTCTTCCTGGCGCACAAGAAGGGGAGCCCGCGCGACGGGACGCGCCCTGCCCTGCTCACCGGCTACGGCGGCTTCGACGTCAACATGCTCCCCAGCTGGACACCGTCGGCGATCCCCTTCCTCGAGAGCGGCGGCACGTACGCCCTGGCCGTCCTGCGCGGCGGCGGCGAATACGGCGAGAGCTGGCACCGCGCCGGCATGCTGGAGAGCAAGCAGAACGTGTTCGACGACTTCATCGCGGCGGCGACCTGGCTGGTCGACCATCGGGTCACGGCGGTCGATCGGCTGGCGATCTCCGGCGGCTCGAACGGCGGCCTCTTGGTCGGCGCCGCGCTCACCCAGCGCCCCGATCTGTTTCGCGCCGTCGTCTGCGGCGTGCCGCTCCTCGACATGCTCCGCTACCACCTCTTCCGCCTCGCCGCGCTCTGGATCCCCGAGTACGGCTCGCCCGACGATCCGGTGGCGGCGCGCTGGCTGGGCGCCTACTCGCCCTATCAGCACGTGCGCGACGGCGTGAAGTACCCGGCGGTCTTCCTGCACACGGCGGCCTCCGACACCCGGGTCGATCCGATGCATGCCCGCAAGATGGCCGCCCGCCTGCAAGCCGCGACCGCCAGCGGCCTGCCCATCCTGCTGCAGGTCGAGAGCCGCGCCGGCCACGGTGCAGGCAAGCCGCTCGCTAAGGTGATCGCCCAGCTGGTCGACCAGTGGAGCTTTTTGTTTGCGGAGCTGGGCATCTCGTATGAGGTAAAGGCGAAATGAGGAAGACGCGCGTCATCATTCTGTTCGGCGGCCGTTCGGCCGAGCACGAGATCTCGATCCTCTCCGCGCGCAACGTGCTGGGCGCGCTCGATCGCAGCCGGTTCGAGCCGGTCCTGGTCGGCATCGACCGCGCCGGACGCTGGCACCGCGAGTCGGAGCGGACGCTGGCCGGGGCGACCGGCGATCCGCGCGCGCTGGCGCTCGATCCGGCGGCGCCCACCGTCGGCATCGAAGAGGGTCTGATCGCCGGTGGCGGCGTTGCCGGCGTTGCCGGCGCCGATCCCGGCGAGGACGTCGTCGTCTTCCCCGTCCTGCACGGCACCTTCGGCGAGGACGGAACCGTGCAGGGGCTGCTCGAGCTGGGCGACGTCGCCTATGTCGGCGCCGGGGTGCTCGGGTCGGCCGTCGGGATGGACAAGGACGTCGCCAAGCGGCTCCTGCGGGACGCCGGGATCCCGGTGGTCGACTTCCTCGTCGTCACCGCCTCGGCGTTCGCCCGCGATCCGGCGGCGGCCGTCGCCGGCGCGTCCAAGTTCGGGTGGCCGCTGTTCGTCAAGCCGGTGAACGCCGGCTCGTCCGTGGGCGTGTCTCGGGTGAACGGGCCGGCGGGGCTCGAACCCGCGGTGCGCGCCGCGCTGGCGTTCGATCGCAAGGTGCTGATCGAACGGGCCATCGACGCCCGCGAGATTGAATGCGCGGTCCTCGGAAATGACGATCCGGAAGCCTCGGTCCCGGGCGAGATCCTGGTCCACCACAAGGACGGGTTTTATTCTTACGACGCCAAGTACGTCGATCCGAGCGGCGCCAGCTGGAAGATTCCGGCCGATATCCCCGCGGAGACCGCCGCGCGCGTTCAGACACTGGCGGTCGAGACCTTCCGGGCGCTCGAGCTGGCGGGCCTGGCGCGGGTCGACTTCTTTCTCGGGCGCGGTGACGGCGCCCTCTATGTCAACGAGGTCAACACCATCCCGGGATTCACCACCGTCTCGATGTACCCGAAGATGTGGGAGGCCTCCGGCCTGTCGCAAAAAGCGCTGCTGACCCGTTTAATCGAGCTTGCGCAGCAAAGGTATGAGGCCCGTCACGCCATTAGTACGGGTAGGGATGCGAACCACCGGCCATGACGAATTCTTGTTTTCCGTGTATCCGGGCCGGGTGTGAGTCGTACATAGGGTTGTGGATCAAGAAACTGGTGCAACGAAAAGAAGCGTCGGCCGCCCCTCAAAAGCGCAGCCATTTCGCACGTTTGTCGTAAATCTGCTGCTCAAGCAGCCGAATTTACGATCGCTGGAGATCGTCCGGCGCGCCCGAGAGACGGGGTACGAGGGGGGTAAGAGCGCGTTCTATTCGCTCATCGCCAGCGTCCGTCCGCGTCGCAGCCGCCCGCTCAGCGAGCACGACAAGGTACCGGGCGAGATCTCACGCCACGGGTTCGGACAGGTCGATATCCGGTTCCGCGATGGCGCCGAACGCTCCCTGACCTTCTTCGTCTCGCGCCTCGAGTACTCGCGCTTCACGACCGCCTCGATCGTCGTCGATCAGGGGCTCGAGACCTGCGTGCGGACGCTGGTGGCGCACTACCGGGCGTTCGGTGGGGTGCCGCTGCTGGCCGCCTTCGATCGCGCGCGCCCGATCGGCGTGGGGTCGGACAAGGATGGTCGCGTGCAGGAGTGGGATCCGGCCTTCGCTTACGCCGCGCTGCAGATCGGCCTCGGCGTCGAGGTGCGGGCGCGTCGGGGGGCCGATCGCGGTCCGGGGACCAACCTCGGCAACTGGCTGAAGCTGTCGTTCTTCAAGGATGCGACCTTCATCGACGAGGCCGACGCCGGTCGCCAGCTGGCGATCTGGCTGCGCGAGCACAACGACACCCCGCAGGCGGATGCCGGGGGGAAGACACCGGCGGTGCTGCTGGCCGAGGAGCGGCAGCGGCTGCGGCCGCTCAAGGTCGATCCGCAGGAGCTGGCGCTGCGCTTTCCGGTGCTGGTTGGTCCGCGCGGCGCGGTCGTCCACGAAGGGCAGGCGTACTCCATGCCGCCCGATTCGGTCGGCCTGGCGGGTGCCCTGCACCTTTACCCCGATCGTGTCTCGATCATCGTCGGGCGCTACGAGTCGACGCACCCGCGCCACCCGGCGATCCGTCTGCTCGAGTCGGTCACGCCGTCGTCGTCGGGCGGCAGCTGGGCGTCGGGCGCGGCGGTGCCGTTGGCGGCGCGCGCGGGCTGAAAACCGCGATTGCGGGGCCGCAACCGCTCCCGCGACGATTGTCGCCGGGCTTGGCCGCGAACGTCGTCCTTTAGCCGCGGCCCATGCCGTAGTACGTGAACCCGGCGGTGCGGAGCTCGCCGGGGCTCCAGACGTTGCGCCCGTCGAAGATCACTGGCTGGCGCAGCAGCGACTTCAGACGTTCGAACGAGGGGCGGCGGAACTCGTGCCACTCGGTGACGAGGACCAGCGCGTCGGCGTCTTTCGCGCAGTCGTAGTGCGCCTCGGCGTACTCGATCTTGTCGCCGATCTGCTTGCGCACGGCCTCGATGGCCACCGGATCGGAGGCGCGAGATCGTTGGCGCCGGCGGCGAGCAGCTGATCGATCAGCACCAGCGCGGGCGCCTCGCGGATGTCGTCGGTGCCCGGCTTGAACGCCAGCCCCCAGACGGCGATGCGCTTGCCCCTTCAGATCGCCGCCGAAGTGGGTGAGGACCTTCTCGCCGAGGCGGCGCTTCTGCCGCTCGTTGACGGCGACCACCGCGTCGAGGACCTCCAGCTTGTAGCCGACCTCGCGGCCGGTGCTGATCGCGGCGCGCAGGTCCTTGGGGAAGCAGCTTCCGCCGAAGCCAGGCCCGGCGAAGAGGAACTTCGGTCCGATGCGGTTGTCCGAGCCCATCCCCTTGCGTACGAGCTCGATGTCGGCGCCCAGGATCTCGCAGAGGTTGGCGAGGTCGTTCATGAACGAGATGCGCGTCGCCAGCATGGAGTTGGCGGCGTACTTGGTGAGCTCGGCCGAGCGGCGATCCATCACCAGCATGCGATCGGTGGTGCGGGTGAACGGCGCGTAGAGCGCGCGCAGCGTCTCGATGGCGCGCTTGTCGCCGGTGCCGACGACCACCCGGTCGGGCTTCATGAAGTCGTTGAGCGCATCCCCCTCCTTCAAGAACTCGGGGTTCGAGGCCACCGCGAACTCGTGCTTGGTGCGCTTGCCGATCGGCCGCCTCGATCTTGTCGCCGGTGCCGACCGGGACGGTCGACTTGGTGACCACCACCGCCCAGCCAGTCAGCGCGTCGCCGACGTCGGCGGCCGCCTTGAGGATGTACGACAGATCGGCCGACCCATCCGGACCGGGCGGCGTCCCCACCGCCAACAACACCACCTCGGCGCCCGCCACGCCGCTCTTCACGTCGGTGGTGAAGGCCAGGCGCCCCTCGGAAGCGTTGTGGGTGACCAGCTTGTCGAGGCCCGGCTCGTAGATCGGCATCACCCCCTGCTTGAGCCCCTCGATCTTCTGGCGCGTCGACGATCGCAGCAAATGACGTCGTTCCCCATGTCCGCGAACCCCGCGCCGGCCACCAGACCCACGTATCCCGTTCCGATGACACAAATCCTCATGCCGATCGCATACCATGAACTGGCCATGGCGCCGAGCCGTTCGCCGCCTCCGGACGTGATGCAAGCCAGCGTCATGCTGCTGGCCGCGCGGGCGGTCGACGCGGCTCGGCCCGCTCGGCCTGACGCTGCCGAAGCCGCTGGTCCCGATCTGCGGGCACCCGGCGATCGCGTTCGGTCTGGGCGCCGCCGCACGCGCGGGGGCCCGGCGCGCGGTGGTCAACGTCTTCCATCGGGGCGATCTGGTGCAGGCCGCGCTTGGAGACGGAGGGGGGCTGGGAATCGCGCTCGACTACGCCGTCGAGTCCGATCTGCTGGGAACGGGCGGCGGCATCGCCAACGCACGCGCGCTGCTCGGGCCCGGGCCGGCGCTGGTGATGAACGCCAAGGTGGTCGCCGATCTGGATCTGCCGGCGCTGTTGGCGGCGCAGGCCGAGGCAGAGGGCGCGGTGGCGACGATGCTTCTCCACGACGATCCCGATCCGCAGCGCTGGGGGGCCATCGGCGTCGACGCCACGGGGCGCGTGGTCAGCATCCTCGACGCGCGCTCGCCGCGCCCGCCCGAGGGCGCGGTGACGCTGCGGATGTTCACCGGCGTGCAGGTGCTGGCGCCCGCGCTGATGGACCGGCTGCGGCCGATCTTCTGCGACCTCATCCGGGACGCCTACCTCCCGGCGCTGCGCGACGGCGAGACGATCCGCGCCTCGTTGTTGGCGGGCTACTTCGCCGAGCACTCCACGCCCGCGCGTTACCTGGCCGGCAACCTGGCCTTGCTCCGCGATCCGGGCCTCCTGCGCCACCCGCCGGGGCCGCTCTCCGGCGTCGATCCGGGCGCCCGCCTGGCGGCCGGTGCGCGCGTCGTCGGGCCGGTGCGGATCGCCGCCGGCGCCGAGATCGAAGCGGGCGCCGAGGTGGGCCCCGACGTCGTCGTCGACGCGGGGGCGCGGGTGGCGGCCGGCGCGCGCGTCCGGCGCGCGGTGGTCTGGTCGGGCGCCACCGCGACGGGCGAGCTGGCGGACGCGGTGGTCACCACCTCCGGTGTGGTCGCGGTGGACGCTCCGACCGGTTAGCGGCGCTCGCCGATGACGGCGGGCCCAGTCGTCGGGCTTACGCCGCTTCGACGCGCACGGCGACGACGGTGATGTTGTCGAGCGCCGCCGTTCTTGTTGGCCGTCGCGATGAGCCGCTCGCACATCGCGTCGAGATCCTCCTCGTCGGTTGCGATCGTCGGCGATCTCCTCGTCCTTGATCATCCCCGACAGGCCGTCCGAGCAGAGCAGGTAGACGTCTCCCAGCACCGGCGCCTCGACGTGCACGTCGACCTGCACGGTGTCCTTCATCCCCAGCGCCCGGACGATGACGTTCTTGTGCGGGAACGAGGCGATCTCCTCGGCCGAGAGGTTCTTCATCTTGATGTAGTCGTTGAGCAGCGAGTGATCCTCGGTCATCTGCTTGAGCGCGCCGTCGCGCCGCCGGTAGAGCCGGCTGTCGCCGACGTGTCCGATCACCAGCGCGCGGTCGACGAACAGCGTCGAGACGACGGTGGTTCCCATGCCGTGGCAGCGGGGATCCTTCTGCGCCTGCTCGTGGATCTTGAGGTTGGCCAGCTTGATGGCGGTGACCATCCGGTTGGTGTCGTAGCGGTTACCGTGGTCCATCTTGAAGGGCCAGGTGAGCTGCTGGTCGTCCATCGTCGCCTTGAAGAAGCCGACGATGGTGTCGACGGCCATCCGGCTGGCCACCTCGCCGGAGGCGTGGCCTCCCATGCCGTCGGCGACGATCGCCAGCCGCTCGCTCTCGGGCAGGTAGAAGGCGTCCTCGTTGTGGGCGCGCTTCATGCCGACGTTGGTGTCGCCCGCGAAGCGGACCCGCATGCCGTCCATGGGAAACGACGAGCTCATCGCGTGGCGTTCATCGTATCGCGCCGGGGCGCGACGATCAACGCGGCGGCAGGCTTGACGAAGGATATATGTGGCCCGACCGAGATGGTGAGCGGCCCCTCGCCCTTGTAGAGATCGCCGTCGATGGTGTAGGCCATGCTGGCCGCCCGGGGGACGATCTCCAGCGTGGAGGCGACGGCGCTGAAGGCACGCTTCGGGGCGATGCCGCGGCCGGCATGGACCGCCCAAAAATCCGGGATCAAGGCAGCCGGGCGGCCGTGGATGGCCAGGACGCCAAAGCGTTCGACGTCGTCGTCGGCGCGGTGGTTGAGCTTGAAGCCGAGACCGACCTCGCGGACGGTCGCGGCGCTGACGCCGATGAACGTGGTTCGTTCGAGCAGCTGACCGTCGACCTCGATGGTCCCCTCGAAGCGCTTGAACAGGCTTGTGGATGAACGGCCCGCCGATGAGCGCCGAGCCGACGCCCCGCAGGAGCAGCCAGGCGGCGCGCGCCGGTCCGTAGCTTGCCGGTTCCGTAGTATTCGCCGAGGAAGTTGGCCATCAGGCCGTTGCCGAAGATGAAGCCCAGCGTGTCGCCGATGCGCAGGCAACGCCGGCGGCTCTCCAGCGAGTGGCCAGCGCGGCGGTCTCCGCCACCGAGCCGAGAGCGCTCACAACGTGGTGGCGCGCTCGCGGATCCCCAGCGAGGCGGCGACCACGTTCATCGTGCCGCCGCAGAGCAGCGCCAGCGGCGGGATGGGCGCCTCGCCGAAGGCGTGGCCGAGCGCGGCGACCGCGCGGTGCAACGTCCCGTCGCCGCCATGGACGGCGATGATCGCCGGCGGCGCGCCGCTGAGGCTGGCCGCGACCTCGGCCAGCTCCTCCAGCGTCTTGGGCGCATAAACCCGCCCCCGATCGCCGAGCAATGCCTGGAACTCGGCCGCCACCCGGGGGTTGCGCCGATTCGCGCGCGAGCGCGGGTTGACCAGGAGCGCGACGGGGGTCAGTCGCCCCCGCCTGGGCCGTCGTCGCTGCTCGGGCCGTCGTCGCCGCCGTCGTCGTCGCTCTCCCGCCGCGGCCGCCGCGATCTCCGCCGTCGCCGCAGCCATCTTCGGATACCACTGCTCGAAGACCTCGGCGATCTGACGCGCCTGTTTCTCATTCGAGATGTTGAAGGACGATTGCTTGCGATAGCTCCCCTTCGATTTCTTGAAGCGGACGATCGCCATCTTGGGCGCCCGAAACTTCCCCTTGGCCCGATCGAGCTCCTGGAACAGGAACATCATCGTCGCCCAGCTCCCTTTGCTGAGCACGGCCCGGTCGAGCTCCTTGCGGACCAGCGTCCCTTCGTCCTCGTAGTCGTAGGTCAGCTCTTCGAGCGTCTCGGCCATCTTCGCAGGGTCTCCTGGCAGGTCTCTCAGGACGTTCGGGTGTCGATCGCGGCCCGATCCTCGGCCGACAAATCGAGGAACTCGATCCCCATCCCGGAGGACCGATCCTTCTGGCCGCCGCGCGTGACGCGGACGACGCGCCCCTGGGCCCGGATCTGGCGCCCGTTCGGCAGCTGGAACTCGACCATCAACACCTCGCCGACCTCGAACAGGATGTCGGCCCGCAGGAAGGCGCCGCCGCTCGACAGATCGGTCGAAGAGAAGCGGATCGGCTTGCGTCCCTGCTGCGTGGCGTCCGAGACCGACACCAGCACTTCCAGATCGACGCGTGGGTGTTGGCGGGTGTCGCGGCGAACCGGGCTCGGGCTCACGGGCGCAGCTCCAGCGCCAAGGCCGCGCGAACCTCCACCGAGACCCGGGCGCCCGCCGGGGCCAGCGGTTCGCGCGCGCGAACGCGGCGTGCGACCTCGATCGACACCGGGACGCCCCAGGAGCTGGCCCGGGTGCGCGGGAGGTGGACCCCCATCGTCGAGCGGCTGTTGCGTGAAGGCGGCTTCGAGGTCGCGGCCGTCAATGCGCGTCAAGCCGACCTCGCGATCGAGGCGTTCCGGCGCTTCGGCAAGGGCCGCCACAAGGCCGGCCTCAACATCGGCGATTGCTTTGCTTATGCTTTAGCAAAGTGGGTCGAGGAGCCACTTCTCTTCAAGGGCGATGACTTCGGCCAGACCGACATCGTTCCGGCCCTGTCGGCCTGACCGCTCACGCCTCTTGTCCTTGCGGCGGTGGCCGAAGAGCAGGCGGTGCTCCAGGCGTCCGCGCAGGGCGGCGGCGCGTAATCGCCCCGTCGGTGTTCACCTAACGGTCGCTATTTAGGCGGGGTCGCGGGCGCGGACGACTTGTCACGCATCGCCTTGGCCTTGAGAAGGCCGTCGCGGCAGTCGGAAGAGACATCGGGGGCGTGACTTTTCAGGCAGGCGATGATGCGGCCGCCGCCGGGCGTCACCCCGTCGCACAGCCTGGCGACGTCGGCGTGGCAGACGCGATACAGCGCTATCGCTTGCGCCCGCATCTCAGGGGTGGGTTGCTGGGCCTGGACAGCGCCGGCCAGCGCGAGGGCCGCGGAAACCGGAAAGGCGAGGCGAGTCATGATGTCTCCTTCGAAGTCTTGAGAGCGCCCGGCGGGCCGAGCAACACGCTGAATGCGCGGTTTGGATTGCCGGAATTGCGGAGATCGGAGAGCAACTGCGCCCAGCCGCCGAGGGCGATGCGGACCGGGTTGTTGGTGCGCGACTCGCCGATCAGGCCGTAGCGCAGAGGTTCGCCGTCCGGCGCCGCTGCGAAGGTGCCGAACAACCGGTCGAAGACGATCAGTACGCCGCCAAAATTGCGGTCGAGGCAGGCCTGGTTGGCGGCGTGGTGCACCCGGTGGTGGGTAGGCGTGTTGAGCACCCACTCCAGTACGCCCAGCCGCGGCGCCAGCTCGGTGTGGATGAAGAACTGATAGGCGAGGTTAGAGCCAAGCATGGCGGTCAACAGAAGCGGACTGTAGCCGATCAGCGCGAGGGGCAGGAAGAAGAGGAACATCCCCGAGATCTTGGCGGTCCAGCCCAGACGGATGGCGGCGGTCAGGTTGAGGCGAGTTGCGGAATGGTGGACCGAATGCGAGGCCCAGAACCAGCGCACGCGATGGGCGGCCCGGTGCTGCCAATAGTAGAGAAACTCGCCGCCCACGAAGAGACCGAGGAGCGCCAGCCAGCTGGTCTCCTCGAAGTGGAACAGCCGATGTGCATAGACGAAGGCGGCCGGCGCGGCGACCACTCCCACCTCGACGCCGCGCACGGCCAGCTGTCCAGCCGCGACACCCAGCGAGGCGGCGCTCTCGCGAAGATCGTGGGTGGCGCGGCCGGCGAAGCGGGCGAAGCCGAACTCCAGCGCCATGAGCGTCAGTGCGGTCGCCGGTAGGATCGCGCGGAATTGGGGGGCGAGGTGGGTCAGCATGGCGGCATTTTGCGGGACGCGGACCAGGCGCTTCGCCCGGCCCACGTCGCCGTCTAGGATCAGTTGGGCGGGGTGTAGGAGCTCGAGCCGTTCTGGCTCCAGGTTCCGCCGAAGGGCCCCGTGCCGCTGGCGGTGGACGAGCAGGAGCCGCCCGAGCAGGAAGCTGATCCCTGGCTCCCCCAGCTTCGGCCGCCGCTGCCGGACCCCGAGGTCTGCCAAGAGCAGGAACCTCCCGCGCAATTGGCGGAGCCCCCTCTTTCCCAGGTGCGGCCGCCGCTGCCGGCGCCATTGGTCTGCCAGGAGCAGGAGCCGCCTGAGCACGAGCCTCCGCCCGAACTCGAGAAGCCGCGTCCCGCCGGGCCAGTCCCGGTGCGGTTCCAGGTGCAGGCGCCGCCTGAACATTGGGCGGAACGTGTGAAGACGCCGCCGCGCGGACCGGTGGTCGTGACATGACGCGCAAAACGGGCGTCGGCAGAGCCGCCGGCCGCCAGGGCGATCGCCCCAACCAGCGCGGCGGTAGCAAGTGACTTGAACACTCGAAACTCTCCTGTTGCCGAAGGTCCCTCGCCGGACCAAAGCCGTGGCGACAAGCTAAGTCACCCAGGCCGGCGGCGTGTGAACGCCCGGCGCGAGTGGAAGGTATCTGCTGCGGAAACCGATATGCAGAACTCCGCGGGTAGCACTTTGGGGACAATTATGGGCTTCACTGAGCAAACTACTTGGGATGCTACTGTGGGATCCACTCAGAAAACTACTAAAAGAATCACGGTGGGACCCACTGCAGAAACGACAACAAAAGCTATTGTTGGATCCACT
>CAVRRT010000038.1:0-12840 GCA_963723305.1 uncultured Pseudomonadota bacterium | reverse complement strand
GCACGCCCCCGCCGGTCGACCCGACCGAGAACCCCGCCTACGCGCCGCCCGTTCAGGTTCCGAGCGGCCAGCGCCTCATCTTCGGAACCTCCGGCTCGCAGGTGCAGGACTACGAGTTTCTGGCCCGCCAGATGTTCTTGAACCTCATCGCCATGATGCAGACGCAGGGAATGCAGAACTATTTTCTGGTGCTGGCGGTGGGCGACAAGCTGGACGCCGCGCTGCGGGTCCAGTTCGGGATGGACCTCAACCCGAGCCAGGGATTCCCGCCCAACGTGGCCTGGTTCCCTTGGGTGTCGCAGCTCGACATCATGAAGCAGGCGGACGTGGTGTTCATGCATGGCGGCCTGGCCACCATCAAGGAATCGATCTGGGAGCAGGTCCCGATCGTGATCATCCCGCTCGGCAAGGATCAATTGGACAACGCGCTCCGCGTCCAGCGCAACGGCGTGGGCGTGGTTTCGCAGGTGCAGGACCTGGCGCCGCTCGACCTGCGCAAGCTGCTCACCACCGCGACGGCGAGCACCTGGGTCCGCCAGAACCTGGCCAGCATGCAGGCGATCTTCGCCGCCGCCGAGAACCAGAGCCCGAAGCCCAGCGTCACGATCATCAACGGTGCGATCGCCGCGCCGTAGTGGCCGTCGATGTTGAAGAATCCTACCAGCGGCGCTGAGGGCTACGGGTCGTCGACCCCCGACGCGCCGGCGTCCGCCAGCGGCCCCGACGAGCCGGCCGCGCCGCCCGCGCCCGAGGCCGGCGGGCGCGGCAGCGGAACGTCCGGGAAGAGCCAGGCCGATAGGCCCTCGATGCTGCCGGCGCTGTCGCTGCCCAAGGGGGGCGGGGCGATCCGGGGGATGGGCGAGAAGTTCGCGGTGGCCGCCGCGACCGGCACGGCGTCGCTGAGTGTGCCGCTCCCGGCCTCGCCCGGGCGCAGCGGCTTCGGGCCGCAGGTGGGGCTCGGCTACGACAGCGGTCACGGCAACGGACCGTTCGGATTGGGCTTCGCCCTGTCGCTTCCGACCATCACGCGCAAGACCGACAAGGGACTGCCGCGTTATTACGATGTCGAGGAGTCGGACGAATACATCCTGTCGGGCGCCGAGGATCTGGTCCCCAACCGGGTGGCCAACCCCGCCGACCCGACTGGACCGCTGGTTCTCGACCTACAAGTGCTGCCCGATCGCACAGTCCAGAGCTACCGGCCGCGCGGCGAGGGGCTGTTCGCGCGCGTCGAGCGGCACACGCTGAATGCGGGCGACGCCGAGCACTGGGAGGTGACCACCAAGGACAACGTCACCCACATCTACGGCCAGACGACGTCCACGCAGATCGTCGATCCCAAGGATCCATCGCGCGTCTTCAGCTGGCTCCTCGAGCAGAGCAGCGACGATCGCGGCAACGTCGTCCAGTACGTGTACAAGGCCGAGGACGGCGCGGGTGTCGACCCGACGCAGACCAACGAGCGGAGCCGCTTCGACTACACGACCTCTCCGCCCACCTTCGTCGCGACGGCGCAGCGCTATCTGCAGCGGGTCTTCTACGGCAACCTCACGCCCGGCGCGATCTCCCCGACCACCGCCTTCTTCGAGCTGGTGTTCGACTACGGCGAGCATTCGGGGCCGACGCCGACGCCCGACGAGGACGTCCCCTGGCCGGTGCGCATCGATCCATTCTCCAGCTACCGCGCCGGGTTCGAGGTGCGCACCTACCGCTTGTGCCAGCGGGTGCTGATGTTCCACCACCTGACGCCGACCTCGTCGCTGCTGGTGCGCTCGACGGACTTTACTTTTGAGCCCGGGCCCGCCTTCACCTACCTGACCGGCATCACCCAGTTCGGCTACCTCTTCGACGACACGACCGGCGCGCTGGTCGAGAAGGCCGCCATGCCGACGCTGGCGCTCGATTACGCGCGGCCGGTCGTCAACGACGTCCTCTCGGCGCTCCCGCCGGAGAGCCTCGACGGCCTCGCCGGTGGCGTCGACGGCGCGCACAAGCAGTGGGTCGACCTCGACGGCGAGGGGATCCCGGGCGTCCTCATCGACGACGATCGGGGCTGGTACTACAAGTCGAACGAGGGGGGCGGGGTGCTCGATCCACCGCGAATGCTCCCCAGCCTCCCGTCGCCGAGCACGCTGGCGGGCGGGATGCAGCAGCTCATGGACCTGGGCGGTGACGGGTTGATGGACGTGGTCTCCTACGGCGAACCGGTCACGGGCTACGCGACGCGCACCCTCACCGACGACTTCGACCCGTTCCGCACCTTCCCCGCGCTCCCCAACGTCGACTGGCACGATCCGAACCTGCGCTTCATCGACCTCGACGGCGACGGGCTGCCCGATCTCCTGATCAGCGAGGACGACGCCTTCGTCTGGTACCACTCGCTGGCCAAGGACGGGTTCGAGCCGGCGCAGCGCATTTACCACCCCAGCGACGACAACAAAGGCGCGGCGATCGTCTTCGCCGATCCCGAGGAGACGGTGCAGCTGGCCGACATGAGCGGTGACGGGATGGTCGACATCGTGCGTGTCCGCAACGGCGAGGTGGCCTACTGGCCGAACCTGGGCTACGGCCGCTTCGGGGCCAAGGTGACGCTGGCCGCCAGCCCGGTGTTCGCGGGCCAGGACGAGTTCGACGCCCGCCGGATCCGCTTCGCCGACGTCGACGGTTCGGGCACGACGGACATCTTCTATCTGGGGACACGCGGCGTGACGCTGTACTTCAACCAGTCGGGCAACGCGCTGGGGCCGGCCACGCCGATCACCTCGCTGCCGCCGATGGACAGCGTCGGCCAAGTGAGCGTGGTCGATCTCCTGGGGACGGGGACGGCCACGCTGGTTTGGTCGTCGCCCCTGCAGAACGCCGACGGCCGGCAGATCCTGTACGTCGATCTCATGAACAGCGTGAAGCCGCACCTGATGGTGTCGGTGGTCAACAACCTGGGCGCCACGACCCAGGTGACCTACGCGCCGTCGACGAAGTTCTACCTGGCAGACAAGGCGGCCGGGACGCCCTGGATCACGCGCCTCATGTACCCGGTGCAGGTGGTGGCGCAGATCGACCGGCTGGACGCCATCTCGAACAGCCACCTGACGTCGACGTACACGTATCACCACGGCTTCTTCGACGGCGTCGAGCGGGAGTTCCGGGGCTTCGCGCGGGTCGAGCAGACCGACGCGGAGGCGTTCACGATTGGCACCGCTGGGGCGGAGACCTTTCAGCCGCCCACGCGGACGGTGAGCTGGTTCCACACGGGAGCCTGGCTGGAGAAGGAGACGCTGGAGGCCGCGCTGGCGCTGGAGTACTTCCCACCCGGCCCCAAGGACACCAGCAGCCCGAACACGATGCTGCTGCCGGACACCATCCTGACGGTCGCCCCCGTCACGCCGCCGGCGACGCCGCGGCTGATGACCATCCAGGACGAGCGCGAGGCGGCGCGCGCGTTGCGCGGGCACCTGCTGCATCAAGAGGTCTACGCCGACGACGCCGACACGAATCCGACGCTGGCGCCGCTGCCGTTCGCCACGACGGAGGCGAGCTTCGAGGTGCAGATGCTCCAGACCAGCGCAGGCTGGCGTCACGGCGTCTTCTACGCGTTCCCGCGGGAGACGATCTCGGTGCACACCGAGCGCAACCCGACCGATCCGCGCGTCACGCATGAGCTGGTCCTGGACATCGACGAATTCGGCAACGTCCTGCGCAAGGCGGCGGTCGCCTACGGACGGGGGGCGGTCGCCGGGGTGCAGCCGGAGCAGCAGAAGGCCTGGGCGACCTACTCGCAGACGTCGTACATCAACCATCCCGTCAACCTCGAGACCGAGGACTTCTATCGGCTGGGCCTCCCGGTCGAGACGATCAGCTACGAGCTGACGGGCCTCGAGGTGCCAGTGGGCGGGCAGGGGCTCGTCACGCGCGACGCGATCGAAGCGGCGATCAGCGACATCGAAGGCGCCAACGATGCCACCCGCGACCTCCCGTACGAGGGGACGGCCCCCACGGGCGTCACGGCCCGCCGGATGCTCGACCACAAACAGCAGCTCTATTACGCCGAGGACGCGACGGGGAACCCGACGGGCGCGGCGGCGCTCGGCGACACGGGTGGGCACGCGCTTCCGTTCGAGAGCTACCAGCTCGCGCTCACGGCGGGGCTGGTGTCGACGCTCGTCGGCGATGCCGCGTCGTTCTCCAACGGTGTCGCCGGGCCAATCCCAATCCCCACGCTGCTGACCAGCACCGATCCAGGCGGCGGCTTCTACGTGCAGCGCTCCGGCGACACCGGTTACTGGAACCGCAGCGGCCAGATCCAGTTCGACCCAGCGCAGTTCTACCTGCCGGTCACGCTGGTCGATCCGTTCAACCAGACGCACGCGGTTACCTACGATCCGCAGTTTCATCTGCTGATCGCCACGACGCAGGACCCGCTCGGCAACACGGTCCAGGCGGTCAACGACTTCCGCGTGCTGGGGCCGTCGCAGGTCACCGACCCGAACTTGAACCGGATCCAGGCGCAGTTCGACGCGCTCGGGCTGGTGGTCGCGACGGCGGTCATGGGCAAGACCACCGAGAACCTGGGCGACACGCTGGCCGCGCCGACGACGCAGATGATCTACGACATCCTCCGCTGGCAGACGTCGCAGCTCCCGGCGGTCGTCCACACGCTGGCGCGCGAGGTCCACCAGGTCGACGGGTTCCTCGAGAGCTACACCTACTCCGACGGGTTCGGACGGGTGGCCATGAAGAAGGTGCAGGCCGAGCCGGGACCGCTGTTCGATGCGAACGGCAACGTCGTGGTGGCCTCCGCGAGCCCGCGCTGGGTCGGCACCGGCCGCACCGTCTTCAACAACAAGGGGAACCCGGTCAAGCAGTACGAACCATTCTTCAGCGCAACCTTCGAGTTCGAGGACGAGGCGACGGTCGTCCAGGCCGGCGTCACGCCGATCATCCACTACGACGCGCTCGATCGCGTGGTCCGGACGGAGTTGCCTAATGGGACGGAGTCCGACGTCGAGTTCGACGTCTGGCAGCAGATCTCGTCCGACCCGAATGACACCGTTTTGGGGACGGCCTGGTACAGCTCCCGCGGCAGCCCCGACCCGAGCGGACCGCAGCCGACGGACCCGGAGCAACGTGCGGCCTGGCTGGCCGCGCGAACGGCCAGCACGCCGACGGTGACCCAGTTCGATGCGTTGGGGCGCCCGTTCCTGGTCACCGAGCAGAACCGGACCTGGGACGACAGCGTCTCGCCGGCCACGTTCAACGATGCGTTCTTTCCGACGCGCTCCGTGCTCGACGTCGAAGGCAACGCGCTCGCGATCATCGACGCGCGGCAGGCGGCCCTGAACCCGGCCGCTCCGATCGCGGCGCTCGCACAGAGGCTGGACGTCCTGTCGCGACCGCAGCGGACCGACAGCCCGGATGCCGGCACGCGCCTCATGCTCCCCGACGTAGCCGGCAAGCCACTCCGGCGCTGGGACACACGTTTCCAGATCTTCCGGTACCAGTACGACGAGCTGGAGCGTCCGAGCCACCTGGTGGTCCAGAAGACGAAGGCCGAGCAGCCGACCGATGATCTGACGGCGCGGCTCCTGCTGCGGACGATCTACGGCGAAGCGCTCGATCCGGCGGGCGCGCCCCCGGAGCAGACCACGGCCGCCACGCCGGCCTCGCCGGCGCAAGCGCTGAACCTCCGCGGCCAGCCCTACCTGATCTTCGATTGTGCGGGGGAGGTGACGAACGACCAGTTCGACTTCAAGGCCAATCTGCTCTCCAGTACGCGCCGTCTGGCCGCCGACTTCACGACCGAGCCGAAGTGGAACACGGCCCCGAACGATCTGACCGGACTGACGAATCCCACGGCCGTCCAGAGCGCGGCCAACAATTACCTCGATCCGATCTCGACGACTCCGCTGACGACATTCCAGGCCCAGTCGGCGTACGACGCGCTCAATCGGATCACCAGCCGCACGACCCCCGACGGCAGCGTCAGCTTGCCGACCTACAATGCCGCCGGGCTATTGGAGACCCTTCAGGTGGCGGTTGGACCCGGCGCCACGCCGGGGACGGTCATTTCGAATATCGATTACAACGCCCGCGGCCAGCGCATCCTCTACGATTACAGCGATCCGACCATCACCCCCTCTCCGGCGAACCCGGTCGCGACCTGCGAGGTGACGTACCAATACGACCCCTTCACCTTCCGCCTGACGCGGCTGACGACCGACCGGGCTACCAGCGGCGCCGTTTCGGCCGCGAAGCTGCAAGATCTGGTCTACACCTACGACCCCGTTGGCAATGTCGTCGAGACCGACGACGACGCCGACACGGTGCCGGTTTTCAGCGGAACGACGCCGGTCGCCGCGACGGGCCTCTACCGTTACGACTCGCTCTACCGCCTCATCGCCGCTCAGGGGCGCGAGCACCCCGGGCAGCAACAGCCGACCGGGACGTTCGAGATCGCCAACAGCACCATCCCCCACCCGAACGATCTGCAGGCGCTGGTCCAGTACATCGAGAGTTACAGCTACGACCAGGTCGGTAACATTCAGAAGATCGCGCACGCGCCTTTCGGCTCCGCGGCGGGCGTGACCTGGACGCGGAACTACCAGTACGACCCGGCCAGCAACCGCCTCACCGGAACGTCCGCGCCCGGCGACGGCTCCGGCACGTTTAGCGACACGTACAGCTACAGCGGCAACGGCGCGATGACCCACATGTCGAGCCTCCCGGTGATCGACTGGGACTACGCCGACCGGATGCATCACGCCAACAAGGGTTCCGGTGGCGGCGACGTCTTCCTCACCTACGACGGCGGCGGCCAGCGCGTCCGCAAGGTCTTCCAGCCCTCCACGGGCACGACGACGCTGACCGAGCGCATCTACATCGGCGGGTGGGAGACTTTCCGCAGCCGCGCCGGCGGCACGATCGCGTCACCCGTCACGCTCGAACGACAGACCCTCCACGTGATGGACGACCAGCGCCGGATCGCGATGGTCGAGACGACGACCACGGGCACGGGCCCGGCGGGCCCGCTCTGGCGGTTCCAGCTCGGCAACCTCATCGACTCGGCGGTGATGGAGCTCGATGCCGAGGGGCAGGTCATCACGTATGAGGAGTACCACCCCTTCGGCAGCACCGCATTCCACTCGTCAGACAACTCGTCCGAGGTATCGCCAAAACGGTACCGGTACACCGGGAAGGAGAAAGACGAGGAGACCGGCCTCTACTATCACGGCGCCAGGTATTACGTGCCGTGGCTCGGAAGGTGGACGGCGGTTGATCCCGACGGGTTCGTGGATGGCGTGAACGTCTACGAGTACGGTCGCAATAACCCGATTGTGATGAGCGATCCCAGTGGACGTGAGTCTAAAGCTCATTACAAGACCTACGGTATTCCCGTCACTGTCACCGGCAGTGAGTCAGTCGACGACCTGCACGCGATCGCTGCGCAGGTGCGGTCTCCTGCTGCGCCATATGGACTAACATTCAAAGGCACGCCGAAGTTCTTCGACGGAGCTTGGCACGTCGGCGTACTAACGCCACTGCCCCCGCCCGCCGCAGGCACGCGTCCCGCCCATCCTCAGTCGCGCGGGACCGGCCATCATCCCGGTCAGGCATCTCACCGCTCACAGAGTCCCAGCGAGCAGCACGCTCGCGAACACGACTCTGAACACACCGAGACGCAGCATGAGACAGAGTCGTCGCTGGACAAGCTCGCGCATTTGGCGGGCTACGTTAATAACCTTGGCGGCGACACCTCTCCTAGTGGAGTGTCTGGCGGTATTCCTGGAGGTCAGGGCCCCACCTCAAACGCCAGTTCATTGGCGCAGTTTGCGTATGTTGCCATCGCGGTAGTTTCCGTCGTCCAGCTTGCCAAGGCCGCTTTTGGCGTCATTAAGGCGGCTGCTAGCGCCGCCACTAAAGCGATTGCTAAGACTCTCGCATCTAGCGCCGGGGGCGGCGTTGCGGGCGGCGTCGCAAAAGGCGCGGCTCTTGACGCAAACGCTCTTATCCGGGCCATCGAAAAGGGCGAATCAGGTGCGGTAGATGCGGCGCTAGCCGGAAGGCAACCAGTCGTCTCTGCTCAAGCCGCTAAGGAGTTCCTACGCAAAGGCGACGCGAACGCTCTTCGTCAGTTCCTGAAGGCCCGAGGCGGGCGGCTAGGCGCCGCCGGCACGGAAGCCAGTGCACAATCTCTCCAAAGCCAAGCGCAGACCCTCGGGCGGAGCTTAAAGATCAAGGATGCCCGAGTTGCAGCTTCGGCTTTACGAGAGGGCATCCCTGTGATAACGAGAGACACGAGTTTTAGGAACTTCCTCAACGCGATAGGCATTGGAGGGCTGCATTTCTAGTGAGCGCCTACAACTGGATAGCGACAACCGCCCCTTGTCCCCGGTGTCGCCGAGCCGAGAAGATCCTCGCTCAAACACACGTTGCATCCGACTACGACGGAGATGACACCGGTCGCTTTCACGATCGGACCTACGAACTCGGAGATGCAATGCATTGGTGGCCCCCATCCGACCCTCGATACCCAGAGTGGCGCGCAAACCGCTGCGACTCGACTCGGAATGCCGTCGATATTGACGACGAGGCGTGTCACGCAACTTGTACTATTTGCAGCACGCCGCTCTTCGTGTTGCTCCGCTTTAACGGGCCGCGCCCTATCGAACTTCTGGCCCTGGGCCCCGAGGATGAGTGGCCGGTCGGGTGCCTCAAGTAGCAGACGAGCTAGAAGATTCGCGGCGACTGGTGGAGTTCCCAGGATTGGACAGTAGGTAGCATTCGGGCGGTAGCGGAGGGTGACGCAGACGTCCACGAAGCTCAGCGAAGGGTGAACCCGTCGATCCTGCGAGACTCACCTTTATCAAGTTGCCGTTTCGTAGCGCGTACGAAGCGGAGGCGTTTACAGGCCTTATTCAACAGCTACGGTTGGTTTCGCCGACCCTACTACAGGTTGGTTACGGCGCCGCACGTCTCGGAGAGTCTCAGTTTCAGCTTCACCTCAACCCTCCTGGTGAGAGCCACTAACGTGCCGCTAAATGATCTCTTGCTGCCTTCACTTCATCGACGAACGCCTCGCCGCCAGGCATCGGTCCACGTTGACGCCTATTCGCGACGGGTTGCAACGTAACAATGCCTAACACGAGGCCAACCGGTACAATTCCAACTATGACTGCTACGCACTGCCAAAATGCTGAAGCGCCCAAGTGCCGCCCAAGAACTCCGAACGCTGCTCCAGATCCGGCCATGATTGCACCCAGGGGAAGGCGGAGACGACCGCGCCCATGACGTCATGCAGGTGATTGGAACGTCGACCGTCGCTCGATAGCGTTGTCCCCGAAACACGTCCATATTACGGAGCACCGTTATTGACTCCATTTTAGAAAATGGGGGACCTGACAGCAATATGTTTGCCGACTCCGACACGGCGCTCGCGAGAACCATGCATGCCTCAGGCGCGCCAGCGTCCTCGATACTGCGACACTTTGCCATTTCAAGATCTAACGCTTCGGTCCCGGACCTCATGCGTCTTCTTCAAGACGCTTTTGGCGTCTCATATGAAGCGACTCAGTGTGTCGGTGGTTGGTGGCACGACGGAACCGGTGAGCTGACAGACGAACAACTAGATGCATTCCTAGAACCGGCAATCGTCCGCGCGTCGGAGAGCTGACGCCAGAGTCTACTTGGGTTGGTTTGACCCCGATCGGATACGAGTAGGGCGGACGGCGTCGCACGCACGCCCGAGGCCGGCGATCGCGGGTCGGCGGGGGCTCTCTCGATGCCCGTCGGGCATTCTCTGAAACCAGGTAAGCGGTCGCCCCTTCAGGCCGGATTTATCACCGAACTGACTGGTCCGGCTTCAGGTGCAGCTTAGGTTGGCTTCCCGATGAACCCAATGATATCCCTACGGCGTACGAAAAACCCAACGCCAGTCTTCATACTGCTCTTCGCAGGCTGGAACGCCACAACCGCCGCGTCCGCCATGGCCGCCGAGAGCATCAAGGGTCAGGTTCTGGGCGGCGGCGCCCCGATCGCCAACTCGGTAGTGACGCTGTGGTCTGCCAGTGCGGCTGCGCCGAGGGAGCTGGGCCATGGGCATACCGGCGCGGACGGCCGCTTCACCATTAGCGTCGCGAGTGCCACCGGAGGCGACGCGAGCCTCTATCTGATTGCCAAGGGAGGTCGGCCCGCTGGCAAAGAGAGCGGTGACAACGACGCCATCGCGTTGCTGACGGTGCTGGGCAACCAGGCGCCCGCTACCGTGACGATCACCGAAATGACGACCGTCGCATCCGTGTGGACTCACAACCAGTTCATCGAAGCAACGGCCATCAAAGGGCCCGCGCTCAGCCTCAAAATTGCCGCGGGGAATGTTCCGAACTTCGTCGATCTTTCCAACGGCGGCTACGGCGTCACGATTCAAGACCCGCTCAACAGCCAACAGACGCCAACGATGGCGAATTTTGCCACGCTGTCCACGGTGCTCGCCGGCTGCGTCACACGCGTGAACGCGGATGCCTGCAAGAGTCTTTTCAATGCCGCGACGGGGCGTGACGGCAAGACGCCGACGGATACGCTCGGTGCGGCGATCTCGATTGCCCACAACATGGCCTACAAACCAGAGCGGCTGTTCGCTCTGCTGGACGCGTTCTATCCGGTACCAAAGGGCAAGAGCCTGCGTCCAACCCCGTTCATGCCTTACCTGAGTTTCGCGCCCAGTGCATGGGTGCTGCCGCTCAAGTTCGCAGGGGGTGGTTACGCCGGAGGCGCCAAAGTCATGTTTGACAGCCAGGGCAACGCCTGGAGCGGGGCCAATTTTATGGTCGGCGGGCAGGGTGGAGATGCGCTGTGGGACGGCAACCTCTCGGAGTTCGCTCCGAACGGCCGGCCACTTTCCCCGATGACTTTCGGGTTTACCGGTGGTGGTGTGTTGGGTCCCGGGTTTGGAACGGCAATCGATGCCAATGATCGTGTGTGGGTTACCAGCACCAGCGGTAAGACAATCTCGCTGTTCGACAAGCACGGCCAGCCTCTATCCCCAGCCGATGGTTACACCTTCGGAGGAAAAACGAACGTCATGCAGGGCATCATCGTTGTGCCCAATGGCGACGTCTGGGCGGTGGACTTCGGCGATGACAAGGTCATCTACATGCCGAAAGGTGACCCGACGAGGGTGAAGTACTATTGCCAGTCCACCGACGGTAAGCCGAACAAAGACAGTCCGTGCAAGCTGAAGGGCCCGTTCCATCTGGCGATTGATCAACAGGATCGGATCTGGATAACCAATGCACTCGGCGACACGGTTACCCGCTTTCCGGCGAGCGACCCCGGCAAGGTCGAGGTGTTCAAGACTGGCGGAAGCAGCGGCAAAGGTATGGCGATCGACAGCAAGGGCAATGCCTGGATCACCAACACGGCGGGCTCGGGCTTGGCCCTGAAAACCAAGCTGCATATCGCGGAGCTCAAGATGAGACACGCTCCGCTCCCGGCGATCGATCAGGTTGTGCTCAAAGATCTTCTGTCTCATCCGGGCTTGGGTAGCGTGTCGATGCTGCGACCTGACGGTACCCCGGCGCCGGGGTCGCCCTTCAATCCCGGCAGCATTTGGGGCGCTTGGGCTGTGTCGATCGACGGCAACGATCATGTCTGGGTTTCCAACTTTGCGACCAATGGCGGCCTCACGGAGCTCTGTGGCGCACGTACCGAGACGTGCCCGCCCGGCATGAAGACGGGTGATGCGATCTCCCCGAAGCGGGGGTATCGAGGTGGCGGAATGCAGCTGTTGGTCGATGCGTCCATCGATCCTGCGGGCAATGTGTGGGTATCCGACAATTGGCAGAATCCCGATTCATGCTACGCCAAGCCTCTTGAGGATATTTCGACCCGTTGCGGCGGCCAAGGCATAATTGTGTTCTATGGCATGGCGAAGCCGGTACGAGCGCCTCAGATCGGACCCGCCCAACCGCTGTAGCCCTCGTCTATGCGAAGCCGAGATCACCGGCCCGATCTTCGTCGGCTGTCCTGTTCTGAAGAGTGTGTAGCGGTGCCGTAAGATCATGACCTGATCCAGCGCGCTATCGGCTACATCGGCGAGCGATTCATCGTGGTGGCCGGTGGGTTCGACGCCGAGACGAGAGCGACCTGCGATCGGTTCCTGTCACCGAGAGGGCTGGCGCTGGCCTGCGCGACGACCTGGGGGTCGCGCCTGCAGCAACGTGCCAGCAAACGGTGGGCCGGGGGCGGCGCGGGGTCGCCCGCCGACGCGCAGCTCGAGTCCTGGTGCAAGCTGATCACCGCCGCGCGCGCGCCCTGAGGCGCCGGGGTGGTGCGCGAGCACCGGTTGCCGCCCCTTCGGAGCGGTGCCCATCCCCGGGCGCGACTGTTGTCCGTAGCGGCCCGGCGCTCGAGTGTCGCGGCGGCGCGACCTATCCATATGGAGGGACGGTGAGACGCTCTATTTCGACTCCAACCGCGCGGGATCGCTCGGCGGGTTCGACATCTACTCTTCCACGCGAAGAGCCGACGGTTCGTATGGGACTGCGCAGGCGACCTGCCCGGCGGTTTTCGGACCAGTTGAAACCTGAGAGCATGCCCTCCAGAGAGGATTTCGGCACACGACGGGCGCCCGCCGCACTGAGGTGCGGTGACCTACGATCGGGCGTCGAGGAACGCGCGCACCAACGCGATCTGGTCCTTGTGGATCAGCGTCGGCGCGTGGCCCACGCCGGCGATCTCGACGAGCTTCGCTCGCGGGCCGCGCTCGGACAGCCTGTTCGCGGTGTCGCGCGTGAGTACGGATGCTGGGTCGGGCTGCAATCCATCACTACAAAATCACTACGTTGG
>CAVRRT010000037.1:0-59561 GCA_963723305.1 uncultured Pseudomonadota bacterium | reverse complement strand
CGCGGCCCGCGCCTGGTCGAAGCGCCAGCCGTCGCCCCCACGGACGAGGATCCCGTGCTCCTGGTAGGCCCGCAGGAGCTCGCCGACCATGAACGGGGCGCCGCCCGACGCGTTCGCCACCTGCTCGGAGAGACCGACCGGGACGGCCCCCGTCCCGCCGAGGCGCGAGGCGACCAGCAGATCGATCTCCATCCGCGTGAGGGGCTGAAGATCGATCCTGGTGTGGTTGCCGCTGCCGCGCCCCCAACCGGGGCGCCGGACCAGCAGGTCGGGCCGCGCGGTGGCCACGATCAGGATCGGCGCGTCGGTCAGCTCGGCGGCCAGGTTCTCGATCTCGACCAGCGAATCGTCGTCGGCGTCCTGGAGGTTCTCGCCGATGATGACCAGCGGGCGCCCGGCGGCGTCCTGCTCGAAGAACCGCCCCAGGACGGCGCGCGCCAGCTCGGCCCCCTGCTCGGGTCGCCCGGCGAGAGCGCTGCCGAGCGGGCTCTCGGGCTGGTCGAACCCCAGGAATCCCCCGAGCAGGGTCGAGAGCTCGGTGATCCGGCGGTCGCCGAAGACCTCCTGCAGCTGCGCGCGAAACTGGAGCAACGCCTGCTCCGGCCCGAGCTCGCTCAGACCGAAGCGGACACGCAAGAGGTGGGCGATCAGCGCGCCACGTGGCGCCGCGGCGCCGACCCCCGGCTCGACCGCCGCGCGCACGATTCTCAAATCTGGGTTGGCCTGGCCCGCCACCCACTCGTCCAGCAGGCGACTCTTCCCCAGACCGTCAGCGCCGATGACGGTCACCGTCTGCGGGGCATTGAAGCGAACCGCGCGGCCGAGCGCCTCATCCAACACCGCAAGCTCTGCCCGCCGCCCCACGAACCCCGCCGACTCCTTCTCCATCGCCCCTGTCTAGCCTCCACCGCTGGCGGCGTCCAGTCTGCCCACAGGGACGAGGAGCGTCACATATCTATGATCACGACGCCCCGCTGAGGTGCGTCTCGGTCCTCTTGTTCCTCGTCCTCGTCCTGCTCAGGACGACGGCGCTCGTCGCGCGCGGGAATTTCGAGGCGCGGCTGCTCATGGCGCCGCCTCTCCTCTTCCTCACGGCGACGGATCTGTTCGATGATCCAAGGTTCGAGCACGGCGAACGAGAACCTCTAGCTAAATGCCTGCAATATCTCTTCCTGTTAGTCAAGTTCGGCAATTTGGATCCAAACGTGAGGCGCCGAAAAACCCCCGCGTTCCTGGCGGGTTACGAATCAATAATTATCGGGATCCTCAATCCTCCATCCTCCGGCCTCCCGGACCAGCCCCACTTCGCCGTCCGGGGCGAGCGGAAGCCGCGCCTCGTCACCGGTCTCGGTCAGCGGCCCCGAGGCGGCGGCGCGAATGCGTTCCAGCAACGCCCGGTGCTCATCCGTGTGCTCCCCTTCCCAGAAGGCCCGCAGCCGCTCGGCCGACAGGCCCGCGCGGTAGCGCTCCGGGACGAGGCGCAGCACGACATCATAGCGGCGGGCATCGAGCGCCCGGACGAACGTCCGCAACGCGGCGCGTGGCGTCCCCTGCCCCCAGGCTTCGTAGACCGGACCGTCGATGCGCCAGCGGCCGGCCTCGAGGACCAGCGGCACGCGCTCACCGAGCGCCAGCTCGACGTCGACCCGGGGCGCAACCGCCGGGGCCTCGGCGACCATCCGCTGGCCCAGCGCGGCCGGCTCGCCGCCCGCCGCGGCAATGCCGGCCGCGAAGGCCTCGAACGGCGTGCGGCGCTGGAACTCGCCCGAGGTCAGCTGGTAGGCGGCGCGCAGAATCGCCGCGCGCGAGCGCCGCGCCGAACGAAGCAACCGTCGCCGCCGGCTCCTCCGGGCGATGCGCGCACCCCGACCCCAGGCCCGGCACCACGCCGAGCGTGACGACGATCGCCGCCCCGAGGCCGAGGCCCGCGGCGCGTCATCACTCCGCCTTCATCATTGCGCCTTTGCGGGCGGGTCGGGGACCGCGGGGACCGGGCTGCGAGGCGATGGTGAGGCGGTACGGGTTCGTCGGAGTTGGTGGGGCCGCGGCGCGGCGCCACGCGGATCAAGATCGGACCGCCGGGGATCGGCTGAGCGGCGATCCGCGCCGGTCCGCGCCGGCTGCTGGCGGCGCGGGCAAGCAGCGTGCCGTCCTCGCGGATGATCTCGACCTCCACGCCGCCCCGTTCGGGAGGATCGATCTCCACATCGAGCAGCGCCATCCCCTCGGTGCTGTAGCGGAAGAAGTCGACGTCGCCGCGGGCGAGATAGCCGACCACCGTTCCGTCGCCGATCGTCTGGGCGTGCGCCTGATCGTCGTTGGGCTCCGCCTCCGTGCCGGCCTTGGGGAGATCGGCGCGCGGGCGGAGGTTGTAGCGCGCGTCGGCGCTGGACCCGACGTCGGCGCGCACCACCACGAAGACGAACGGATCGCCGGGGGCGATGCGGACGTTGTGCAGGACGACCCGCTCGCCTCTTGCGGCCGCGGGCCTCGGTCAGCTTGTGCGCGTCGGCGCCGTAGAGTTGCAGCGAAGCCGCGACCTCGGGCACCGGATCGAGATCGACCGAGAGGACGCTCCCTTCGGCCAGCCCCGCCGTCGACAGCCGGTACCAGTCCTGGTCGTGGCGCCAGCCGAGGTAGCCGACCGCCTCGCCGCCGGGTGCGAGCTCGGTCGCAGTGCGGCCGCGTCCCGTTGGGCTCGATCTCGGCGCCCGGCATCGAACGGGTCGAGCCGCGCCACCAGCCGGTATCCGCCCGCGGCGGCCTCCGGCGCCTGACGCCCGCACGCGCAGGTACGTCGTGCCCGGCGGGCGGCCAGGTTGGGGATCGCGACGGCCTCGCCCGGCTGACCGGCCGCGCGTCACCAAGAGGTGGCCGGTCCCAGTCGAGCGCCTCGAGCGTCAAGCCGAGGCCCGCGACCGGGCTGTAGCTCGGCGCGCAAGAGGAGGCGCGGCGGCGGAGCGGATGCGGCGGCGGCGTCCCGCCCGGCAACGGGCGGAACGGGCCCGGCCGCCGCTCCGGCGTCAGGCACCGGAACGTCGATCCGATAGACGTCGACGTCGCGCTTTGCCGCCGGCGGCCGCGGCTGCAGGTTGCCGCCGATCGCCACCGGCGCGCCGGGGGTGAGCACCAGCCGCTGGGCGGTCGTCAGCGTGTCGTTCGGCTCCATCTCCGGCACGGTGGCAATCCCGTCGTCGACCGTCTCCGGCGCGATCACCACGGCGGCGCCGTCGGGACGGGGCGGCATCGCCTGGCGGTGGCAGCCCGCCGGGAGGCAGGCGACCGCGAGCAGCCAGCGCCAACCCGCGCGCACGGCCGTCAGCCCTGGGGCGGTTTGGCGGCGGCGTCGCGCGGCTGGATGGAGGCCAGGAGCTCCGCCTCCGCGACCACCACGCCGTCGACCTTCGCCTCGCCGCGCAGCTTCCAGATCGCCCCGCCCTTGCGCAGCGGCACCACCTCCAGCATCAGCAGATCGCCGGGGACGACCGGCTTGCGAAAGCGGGCCTTGTCGATGGCCATGAAGTAGATGACGTGCGTCGCGGGATTGAAGTCGACCACGTGAGCGGCGAGGAGCGCGCCGGCCTGCGCCAGCGCTTCGATGATGAGCACGCCGGGCATCACCGGGTGCCCGGGAAAGTGGCCGTTGAAGTGGGGCTCGTTGCGGGTGACCATCTTGCGCGCGATGATCTTGTCGCTTCCGATCTCGTCGACCCGATCGACGAGCAGGAAGGGATAGCGGTGCGGAAGGATCCGCTCGATCGCGCGGATGTCGAGCACGGGACCTACTTCTTCGCGGGCGCCGCCGGCGCCTTGCCGGCAGCGTCGCCCCCCTCACCGCTGTTGTAGCGGCGGATGAGATCGTTGGTGAGGTCGAGGTGCGGCTTGGCGAACACCAGCGCCGACTTGTCCACGATCATCGAGAAGTTCTCGGTGGCGGCGATCTTGGAGATGATCTTGTTCATCCGCTCGTAGATCTTGGCCGTCGCCTCCTGCTCCTTGGCCGAGAGATCCTGCTGGTGGCGCAGATAGGTCTGCTGGACCTTCTGCATCCGCGCCTGCAGCTCCCCCTCCTTCTCGCGGACCTGGTCGGGCGGAAGCAGCGTCCGCTTCTTGTCGAGGTCCTCGATGTCCTTCTTGAGCGCCGCCTGCTGCTCGTCCAGCTCCTTCTGCTTCTGGTCGAACACCTTCTTGAGCGCCGCCTTGGCCTTCTTGCCGTCGTCGGTCTCGTTGAGCGCCCGCTGCATGTCGACGAACCCGAGCTTGATGTCCTCGGCAAACGCCGCCGACGACCCCAGCAAGAGGACCGCCAGAACCAAGAAACGTGACACGCGTGACATTGTCATCTCCTTAACCGGCCGTTTGCTTAACACGTTTGAGAAAAAGAATGCGTTTTGAAAATGCCCCGTCCATCGCGTCGGAGGGA
This sequence comes from uncultured Pseudomonadota bacterium, assembly GCA_963723305.1. GTDB lineage: Bacteria > Myxococcota_A > Polyangia > Fen-1088 > Fen-1088 > JADGRB01. The sequence goes on along the minus strand of CAVRRT010000037.1, from coordinate 55,138 downwards.
GCGGGCTCAGCCCGCTCGAGCCTGGCGGGAGGGGTTGGCAGCCCTCTCAGGGTTCCCATGTAGATCAAAAAAAGTTGCCAATGGTAAACTCGAAGACGATGGGCTGCTCGCCGGGGAGGGTCCAGAAGGGGATACCCCACTCGAACCGGAGCGGGCCGATCGGCGAGAACCAGCGGAAGCCGAACCCCCAGCTGGCGCGGTAGGCGCTGATGTCGAGCGGGTTCTTGCAGGGGTTCTTGCTGACGTCGACGTTGAAAGGCGCGAGCTTGCAGTACTGATCTTCCAGGTTGAAGGCGTTGCCGCCGTCGGCGAACACCACGCCCTTGATCCCCACCTTGTCGAAGATGGGGAACTCGACCTCGGCGTTGGCGATCACCTGCATGTTGCCGCCGACGAGGAACGTGTTGAGCGAGGCGTCGGGCGCCTGCGAGGAGAGCGAGCGGATGACCGGCCCCAGTGACAGCGGCGCGAACCCGCGGATGTTGTAGATGCCGCCCGTGAAGTAGCGCTCGAAGATCGGCACGCCGCGCGGGTCGCGGCTCACGATCAGGTCCCCCTCCAGCTTGGCGCGAAAGACGAACGGGCCCCAGACCGGATGGAAGAAGCGAGCGACTCCTTCGTAGCGGGTGAAGGTGTTCTCGGAGAGCGTCACCTCGGGATCGGCGATCTCGGCGGAGATCGTGTTGTACCAGCCGCGGGTGGGGAACATACGGTCGTTGCGCGAGTCGTAGGAGAGCGTGCCGCGGACCGAGGAGGTGATCCCCGAGCGAAACAGGTTGGCGATGCCGCTGGAGGTGATGGGGACGCCGATGGTCGGGGTGCCGAACAGACCGGCGCCGAAACCGAACGAGCTGGTGCCGATGCTGACCTCCTCCAGCTTGTAGGTGACGAGGAGGCGCAGGTCCTCGGCGAGCAGGTAGCCCCAGGTGAGGCTGCCACCCGTCGCATCGCGGATGAAGGAGTAAAGGAACTGCTGCTGGTTGTAGAGGTTGAAGCCGAACGTCCAGTTGGTGTCGAGGAAGTAGAGATCCTGAAACTGCAGCAGGAACAGCCGGCGGAGGCTGGAGAGCTGCGCCTGCAGCGTCAGCAGCTGGCCGCGACCGAACAGGTTGTTCTGCGAGATCTGCGCCTGGGCGATGAAGTTCTCGACCGAGGAGAACCCGGCGCCGATCTGGAACGTTCCCGTCGGTCGCTCGGCGACCTCGAAGTTGACGTCCATCTTGTCGTCGGTCTCACCACGCTTGGTCGACATCTCGACCTTCTCGAAGTAGCCGAGCGCGTTGACCCGCTTCTTCGAGTAGTCGAGCAGCGTCTGGTTGTAGATGTCCCCCTCGGCCAGCCGCAGCTCGCGGCGAATGACCTTGTCGCGGGTCTTGTTGTTGCCGCGGATGTTGATCCGGTCGACGGTGACCAGCTCCCCCTTCTGGATCTCGAAGAAGACGTCGACCATCCGGGTCTTCTCGTTGACCGGCGTGCTGGGCGAGGCGTTGACGTAGGCGTAGCCGCGATCCTTGTAGTAGTCGGTCAGCTTCTGCAGATCGTCGGAGAGCTTCGAGCGGTTGAAGATCTCGCCGCTCTTGACCGAGACGCGCTCCAGGAAAAACTCCCTGGGCATGAGCAGATCGCCGGTCACGTCGACCTTGCCCAGCCGGTACTGCGGCCCCTCGTCGATGGTGATGGTGATGTACATCGACTGCTTGTCGGGCGAGAGCTCGACGAGCGGGTTGCCGACCTTCACCTGCACGTAGCCGTGGTCCCAGTAGTGGGCCTGAATGAGCAGCAGGTCGCGCTGGAAGACGTCCTCGCGGTAGGTGCCGGCCGAGGTGACCAGGGAGAGGATGTTCCCCTCCTGGGTGGAGATGACGCCGCGGAGATCGGCGTCGCTTATCGCCTGGTTGCCGACGAAGTTGACCCGCCGCACCTCGACCTTGCTGTTCTCCCGGACGTGGAACCAGACGTCGACGGTCGAAGAGGTGTCGCGTTTGATCTCGTAGGAGACCTCCGCCATGTAGAAGCCCTTTTCGACGTAGGCGTCCTTGATCTTCTCGACGTTCTTCTTGATCTTGGCCAGGTCGAGGATCTGGTCCTTCTTGATGTCGAGGACCTCGTTGATCTTCGAGAGCGAGACCTCGTCGTTGCCGGCCACGTAGATCTTGTTGATGGCCGGCTTTTCCTTGAGCACGAAGGTGACCGTGCTGCCGGGCTGTCCTTTGACCTTGCCCTCGGTCACCTCCACCTCGACGTCCTCGAAGTAGCCCATCTTCCAGATGGCGCGCACGTCGTCGCGTACCATCTCCTGGGAGAGCGTGACACCGGGGGCGGTCTTGAGGTTGACCTTGATGGCGTCGTCCTCGACCTTGCGGTTGCCGCGGAAGGAGACCTTGACGACTTTCAGGTTCGGCGCCGGCGCCGCCGGCTTGGTCTCGGCCGGCTTCTCCTCTTCGGATTTGTCGTCCGATTTGTCGTCCGACTTCCCTTGCACCTTGTCGTCGTCGGCGGTGCCCAGGCCCTGGGCGTGGGCGCGCGCGCCCGTCCCGAGGAGGCCGATCAGAAGTGCGGCGGTGACGGTGAAGCGGGGGTGGCTCATCACGGCGTCGGCTACTCTCGTTCGACGATCAGACCGTCGGCCATGCGCAGGCGGCGTGGCGTCTTCTGCGCCAGCTCGTCGTTGTGCGTGACGATGAGGATGGTGGTCCCGAGCTCGCGATTGAGCTCGAAGAAGAGGTCGTGGATCTCCCGGCCGGTCTTGGTGTCGAGGTTTCCGGTCGGCTCGTCGGCCAGGAGAAGCCGGGGTCGCAGGAGCAGCGCGCGCGCCAGCGCCACCCGCTGCTGCTCGCCGCCCGACAGCTCGCCCGGCCGGTGCGAGAGACGGTCGGAGAGGCCGATCCGCGCCAGCATCGCCGCCGCCTGCTCGGCGCAGAGCCGCCGCGGTTGCCGCAGGATGAGACCCGGCATCATGGCGTTCTCCAGCGCCGTGAACTCGGGGAGGAGGTGATGGAACTGGAAGACGAAGCCGATCTCCCGGTTGCGAAACTCCGCCAGCCGCGTGGCGTTCATCGCCGTCACGTCGACGCCGTCGAAGGTGATCGTGCCGGCCGAGGGCGCGTCCAGCGTCCCCAGGACCTGAAGCAGCGTCGACTTGCCGACGCCCGAGGCGCCGACGACCGAGGCGATGTCACCCGGCTCGAGGTCGAAGTCCAGCCCGCGCAACACGTCGATCGTCCGGCCGCCGTGCTCGAAGGCCTTGGAAAGGCCGCGCACCTGCACCCGCGCCCCGCCGCGCGCGTCCCCTTCGAACGCAGCGGGCGGGATGGGCGTCGTCATTGGGTGCGCCAAATTAGTCGGCGCCCCCCCAGGTGTCAACGACGCCATAAGCCTTATTTCCTGAGACTCCGCGCACTTGCCGGAGGTTGCCTGCGAGGTGGCTCGGTCGCCGGCGCGCTACTCGTACCGCAGGCCGTCGACGGGGCGCATCCGGGAGGCGAGCATCGCGGGGTAGAGCGTCGCCAGGCAGCAGAGGCCAAGCGCGGCCAGGTTCACAGCGGCGATCTCGCTGGCGCGCATGACCACCGGCAGCTTCTGGATGTAGTAGACGTCGGGGTCGAGCGGCAGCCCGTAATGGGAGAGCAGCAGGCAGCCCCCGATCCCCAGCCCTAGCCCCAGGCCCAGCCCCAAGAGGCCTATGTAGAGCCCCTCGGCGAAGAAGATCCGCAGGATGGCGCCGTCGCGCGCCCCCATCGACTTGAGGATCGCCACCTCGCGCGCCTTCTCGGTCACCAGCATGATCAGGTTCGAGACGATGGAGAACGACGCCACCAGCGCGATGAAGGTGAGCACCACGAACATCGCCACCTTCTCCAGCTTGAGCGCGGTGAAGAGGCCGCGGTTCAGCTCCTCCCAGGTGCGAACCTCGTAGCCGGGGCCGAGCCGCCGGGCGATCTCTTCGGCCACCTCGCGCGCCGCCTCGGGCGTGGCCGTCCGGATCTCGATTCCGGTCACCTCGCCCGGTGTTCCCAGGAACTTCTGCGCGTCGGCCAGCGCCACATAGGCCAGCTTCGAGTCGAACTCGTACATGCCGGTGTAAAAGTGACCGGCCACACGAAACGGCTTCAGCTTGGGCATCGGCCCGAGCGGCCCGATGCCGCACAGCGGGCAGGCGATATCGACGTCGCTGCCGACGAAGACGCGCAACGTATGCTGGTAGAGCTCGTCACCGAGCAGGATCCCCGGGACAGGTGGCCGCCGCGGGAGCGGCGCCACGCCGCCGGTCTGGGGTGCGTCTTTGGGCGCCTCTTTGGGTGCGCCTTTGGGCGCGCTCTTGGTTGCGTTGGTCGTCGAGTCCTTCCAGTCGTCCTGCGAGGCGCTGGTCGTGGTCTTGACCGAATCCTTGGTCGTCGCCTTCGTCTTGTCGGGCGTCTTCTCGGGCGGCGGGGGCGGGAAGAGCGGGCTGCCGCTGTCGCCGCCGGTGCTGTCGCGAAGGAGCTCACCGTCGTCGGTGGGGATCTGCTCCGGGTGCGCGAGGTAGGAGATCTTCCCCTCCTGCATGGTCTTTTCGAGCCCCAGGACCCTGGGCGCGCGCTCCGGATCGATCCCGCGCAGGATGATCCCCATCCCGGCCGGGTTGGTGGCGTGCTTGATGATCACCTCGGTCTCGATGTACGGCATCGAGCCGGCGACCTGCGGGATGCCGGCTATCTTCCGATCGACCTCCTCCCAGTTGGTGAACGGGCGCTCGTCGCTCCGCTCGATCACCACGTCGGCCTTGGTGGCGCGAATCTTCCCCTTGAGGTCGGCCTCGAACCCCGACATCACCGACAGAGCGATGATTGGTGCGCCGGTACCGAGAAAGACGCCGAAGATCGAAACCGCGGTGAAGACGGTAAAAAAGGCGAACAGCGCCCCCAGCAGCGTCAGCAGGAGACCGGCGGCGACGGCGATCATCCCCGCCGTCCGCAGCCGCTCGACGATCAGAAGCGGATGCACCTCCATCCACTCGCCGGGGGCGCGGGCCTGGACCTGGGTCAGGCGCGGGACCAGCGCGGCGGCCACGAAGCAGAGCGCGGCGGCGACCAGCGCCGCCAGCCCCAGGACGAGCGTCCGGCGCGAGCGGCGCTCCGGATCGCGCAGGTGGCGCCAGGCGATGAACCACTCGAAGCCCGGAGCGAGCATGGGAGCGCTACTCGCCGCGTTCCGGCCGCATGAGCGGGAAGAGGATCACGTCGCGGATCGACGGCTGATCGGTGAGCAGCATGGCCAGCCGATCGATCCCGATCCCCTCCCCCGCCGTCGGCGGCAGGCCGTATTCGAGCGCCCGGCAGTAGTCCTCGTCGTAGTCCATCGTCTCTTCGCGCCCGTGCGCCTTGGCCTCGACCTGCGCCTGGAAGCGCGCCCGCTGGTCGTCGGGATCGTTGAGCTCGGAGAAGGCGTTGGCGTGCTCGCGGCCGACGATGAAGAGCTCGAAGCGGTCGACCCGCGAGGGGTCGGCGTCGTTGCGACGCGAGAGCGGCGAGGTCTCGGCCGGGTACTCGGTGACGAAGGCCGGGCGATCGGCGGGCAGCGCCTTTTCGCCGCCGTAGTCGAAGAGCGCGCCGATCCGCTCGCCGTGCGACTCGGACTTGCGCAGCACGGCGCCGAGCTCGTCCTTGCCGTCGGTGAGGCCCTGGTCGGCCAGCCACTTGCTCAGCGCCGCCGCATCGTCGAGCAGGGCCCGCTCGAGCCCGGCCGGCAGGAGCCCGGCGCGGGACGCGGTGACGATGGCGTCCTTCATCGGGATGCGCGGCCAGTCGCCGGCGAAGCTGACCTTCTGCCCCTGGTAGGTGATCTCCTCACCGCCGGCGATCTCGCGCGAGAGCTCGCGGAACAGCGTCTCGGTGAGCGTCATCAGGTCGGCGTAGGTCGCGTAGGCCTGGTAGAACTCGAGCATCGTGAACTCGGGGTTGTGCTGGCGCGACAGCCCCTCGTTGCGGAAGTTGCGCCCGATCTCGTAGACGCGGTCGAAGCCCCCCACGACCAGCCGCTTCAGGTGCAGCTCGGGCGCGATGCGCATGTTGAGGTCGAGATCGAGCGCGTTGTGGTGGGTCTTGAACGGCTTGGCCGCCGCGCCGCCCACGATCCCGTGCATCATCGGCGTCTCGACCTCCAGGAACCCGCGCGCGTCGAGAAAGGAGCGGATTCCGCGCACGAGCGCGCTTCGCTTGCGAAACACCTCGCGCACCTCGGGGTTCGCCACCAGGTCGACGTAGCGCTGGCGGTAGCGGACCTCGGTGTCCGACAGACCGTGCCACTTCTCGGGCAACGGGCGCGTCGCCTTGGTCAGCAGCACGACGTTCTCCGCGACGATCGTCAGCTCGCCCTGCCCGTTCTTGGGCTGGGTGACGGTGGGGCTGCCGACCACGCCGATGAAGTCGCCGCGCTCGACCCGCCTCCAGATCTCGAAGGCGGCGTCGCCGATCAAGTCCTTGCGCACCCAGACCTGAATCTCGCCGGTGCGGTCGAGCAGCTTCACGAACGCCGCTTTTCCGAATCCGCGGTAGGCGACGATTCGCCCGGCAACCTTGAAGTGCTCGTCGGAGATCAGCGCTGGCGGAGCGCCCTTGCCGCCACCGTCGCCGTCCCCCGCTGGCGGCGGCGTCGCACCGGCGAACTTCGCCGCGATCTCCGCCGCCGTGTGCGTCGGCGCGAAGCCGTTCGCATATGGATTTCCACCAAGGGCGCGAACTTCCGCGCCCTTTTTTCGGCGTTCTTCAATCAGCTCGCGTTCGTCAGCCATCTCTCTCCACGGGATATCAACAACCAACAGGCTGGTAACCCAGCGTCATATTTATGGATTGTAGACTCAATCCACAGATCTCCAGGTTTGTTTCAACTGTGTGAGCGAATCACACATCGTCGTCACACATCGTCGTCGTCCGGTTTGGCCGGCGTGCGCGCGGCCGCCGTCGGATCGCCCGCCAGCTCCAGCAGCATGGCCGCCATGAAGGGGTCGAGATCGCCATCGAGCACGTTGTCGACGTTGCCGATCTTCATGCCGGTCCGGTGGTCGGTGACCAGCCGGTAGGGCGCCAGGACGTAGGACCGGATCTGGCTCCCCCACTCGATGGCCTTCTTCTGGGCGTGGATGTTCCCCATCTTCTCTTCCTGCTTCTTCTGCTCCACCTCGAACAGCTTGGAGCGCAGGATGCGCATGGCGGTCGACTTGTTCTTGTGCTGCGAGCGCTCGCCGTCGGAGTGGACGGCGATCCCGGTCGGGATGTGCGTGACGCGCACGGCGGACTCGGTCTTGTTGACGTGCTGGCCGCCGGCGCCGCCCGAGCGCATGACGTCGATGCGCAGGTCCTTCTCGTCGATCTCCACCTTGATGGTCTCGTCGATGTCCGGATAGATGAAGACGCTGGCGAACGAGGTGTGCCGCCGCGCCTGCGCGTCGTACGGGGAGATGCGCACCAGCCGGTGCACCCCCGCCTCCGCGCGCAGCCAGCCATACGCCCACTCCCCCTCCACGCCGATGGTCGCGCTCTTGATGCCGGCCTCGTCGCCCGGCTGGCGATCGAGCTCCTCCAGCTTGAAGCCTTTTCGCTCTGCCCAGCGGGCGTACATCCGCAGCAGCATCTCGGCCCAGTCCTGAGACTCGGTGCCGCCGGCGCCGGCGTTGACGCTGACCAGCGCCCCCTGCCGGTCGTAGGGACCGGACAGCATGCGCGCAAACTCGATCTTGGAGACGGCCTCTTCGATCGCCGTGAGCGCGGCAGCCGCCTCCACCGCCGTCGCCTCGTCCTTGGCCTCGTCGGCCATATCGATCAAGGCGCCGGCGTCCTCGAGCGTCTTGCCCTGCCCCTCGAAGGAGTCCACGGATGACTTGAGCCGCGCCTGCTCGCGCAGCACGGTCTGCGCCTTGTCGACGGCGTTCCAGAACCCCTCGGCCCCGGTCTGCTCATCGAGCTCCGCTATCCGACGCTTTTTGCCGTCGATGTCAAAGATGCCCCCGGAGAACCTCGAGTCGACTCTGAAGCTTCGACACGCGCTCTCGCAGGGGCCCGATTTCCATGGCGGCGGAGCATAGCATCGACAGCAGCGCCGCGCGCGCCCCACCTGCACCATCGGGAGATCGCCCCGCCGGTCAAGCGACGCGGAGGGTGGGCTCAAAGCTCGGATTGAGAGCGGCGACCAGTCTCGTGAGGGTATCGATGCCCGGGGCCACGCGACCGGTCTCATACTGCGCGTAAGCGTTCGGCGAGGTCGATCCGAGTCGTCGAGCCACCTCGCGCACCGAAAGCCCCTCTCGGGAGCGCAGCCGACGGAGCAACAACGCCACCAGCCGGGCGTCGTCGTTGGAGCCAACAGTGCACCGTCCTGACTCCCCAAAGGCGACCTCGACCTTGAACCTCTCCTCTGCGACGAGAGACTCCACCGCGTCCCGCAGCATCGCCGCCGCGTCCGCCCGGGATCGCCCCTCCGTCACCAGATCGAGATCGGCAACCTCGGCCAGCCAGTACTTGCTGGTTCCGCTCTTCCAGATCCGCCCCTCCAGCTTCATCGTGGCCCTCCCACACTGGGTCGCTCCACCCGCCGAGTGAGCGCGCGGTCGTTCCCTCATCCCCGACAGCTTCGGTCACTGCATTTCTCCGCCTGGCGCTCGAGCGCCTCCCGGACGCCGATCAAGGTGGGCCTTCCTCACGAATTACACGCGAACATTGGCCAGCGCGAGCAAACGGAACACGCGCAGGTTCTCGGCGCCGACTTCACCCTGGTTGCTGTGCCTGCTGTGCCTGCAGGTCGGTGCGGCGCGGTCCTCAGCGGAGCAGCTCGCCGGCGGCCACCACGGCATCGAGGGAGCCGATCACCACCAGCGTGTCGCCCGCGCGCAGGGTCTCGTCGGCGGTGGGATAGATGACGTCGGCCGGCTGGCGATCGATGGCGATCACCGTCGCGCCGGTCAGCCCGCGCAGGTCGAGCTGCCGCAGGGTTCGGCCGATCGCCCGGGAGTCGGGCCCGAGGCGGAGCGCCCGCGCGTTGCCGAGGCCAGGGAGCTCGGCCGGCGCGCCATGATCGACCGACGGGTGCGGCGCTCCGGACGCGTCGAGACCGCTCTGCGCCGAGAGGGCCTCCAGGAAAAGCTGGGCCCCCGCCCGCACGTGCCCCTGCAGATCGCTGGCGCTCCGCCAGAGGGCGAACGCCAGCAGGCCCAGCGACAGAAGCAGGATCGCCATCCCTTCGAAGCGGGGCAGGAAAGGCTGGGTGACCGCCACCAGCGGCACGCCGACGACGAGCAGGACGGCGATCTGCAGCGTCACGATCAGCGCGCGGCGAGGCGCGGCCGCCAGATCGAGCGCCTCCCGTGTCTCGGGGGCCGGAAGCGCCTCGGTCGCCAGCGCCAGCGCCAATGCGCGCGCCATCCGCACAGCGCCCAGCACGAAGGGAAACAGCAGCGCCAGCGTCGCCCCGATGACCGCAATGGGGGCGACGGAGGGTCCCACCCCGGCGACCCGCGCCGCCCAGCGCGCGATCCCACGCGCCGACAGCGATCCGGCGATCACGATCCCCGCGCAGAGGGCCGCGTCGAGCACCAGCAGCTTCACCAGCCGCCGGATGCGCGACCAGGCGGTCCGGCGCTCGGGCGTCGATCGGAGCCCCTGCACCCAGGAGCCGTACAGCGCCGCATAGGTCTGGAGCCTGCGTGGCATGCGGCGATCGATGGTGGCAGCGATTCGACCCGAGGCCCGGATGGCAAACGGCGTCAGCAGCGTCGTCAGCGCCGATACGGCGACGGCGATGGGATAGAGAAAGCCGCGCGTCACGCCGAGCGAGAGGCCGACGCCGGCGATGATGAACGAAAACTCGCCGATCTGCCCCAGCGAGAGCGCCGTCTGCACCGCCGCCGGCACACCGTAGCCGGCCACGAAGGCGCCGATGGTGACGCCGACCAGCTTGCCGACCACGACGACGACGGTCAGCGCCAGCACGGTCCCGGCGTGTGCCCAGATGAGACGTGGATCGATGAGCATCCCGACCGAAACGAAGAAGACCGCCGCGAACAGGTCACGCACCGGCTCGATCCGGTGCTCGACGAGCTTGGCGGAACCCGATTCAGCCACCAGCGCCCCGCAGAGAAACGCGCCCAACGCGACCGAGTAGCCCATCTTGCGCGCCAGCAGCGCGAAGGCGAAGCAAAGGCCCACCGCCGCGACGACGGTGGTCTCGGCGCGGCGAAGCCGCACCACCGCCCGCACCAGCCGGGGAACGATCAGCATCCCCGCCGCCAGCAGGACGGCCAGGAACCCCGCCAGGCGGCCGACGGTGCGCGCCAGCGCCGCCCCGTCGAGGCGCGCGCCGGAGGCGGCGGCGGTGAGGACGGCCAGCAGGAGGATGGCGATCAGGTCCTCGACCACCAGGATCCCGAAGACGATCTCGGCCCGGCCGCGCGGGATCTTCTGCTCGGCGAAGGCCTTGACGATGATCGTCGTGCTGGAGATGGCCAGCGCGGCGCCGCCGAAGAGGCTCTCGTAGCCGGTCCAGCCGAGCGCCCGCCCGACCAGGTAGCCGACCGAGATCATCAGGCCGCACTCGATGACGGCCACCACGCCGGCGGTCGGCGCGACACGGATCAGCTTCCGCAGGCTGAAGTCGAGCCCGAGCGAGAACATCAGCAGCACCACGCCCAGCTCGGAGAGCTCGCGCGCCGTCCCCTCGTCGGCGAACAGCGGAACGGCGAGGTGCGGGCCGACCAGCATCCCGGCCAGCAGGTAGCCGAGGACCACCGGCTGCCGCAGCCGCTGGAACAGCGCCGTCGTCACCGCGGCGACGCACATGATGAGCGCCAGGTCGGTGAGCAGATCGGGCCCACCGCCCTGCGCCGGCGCCGCCAGCGCGAGCGTCAGGAGATCCACGATCGCCGGCTCCGGGCCTCGACCACGAGCTTGAGTTTAGCTACTCGAAGCCCGAGTAGAAGATGACCGGCCCGACACGGACGAGGCCGCCGTGACGTCAGCAGCACGGCTGGCGACGGAGCGGCCCGACGCGATCAGCGCGCGCCGGCGTTGCCGAGCGCGTCGCGCAGGTAGTTCTCTTTCAAGCGGACGTACTTGGCGGCGTGGGCCCGGTGAAACTTCTCCTCGGCCTCGGTCAGAGTCTTGACCACCTTGCCCGGCACGCCCAGCACCAGGCTGCGGGGCGGGATCACCGTCCGCTGCGTGACCAGCGCGCCGGCGCCCACGACCGAGCCGGCGCCGATCACGGCGTCGTCGAGCACCGTCGCCTGCATGCCGATGAGGCAGGCGTCGTCGACACGGCAGGCGTGCAGCATGGCGCGGTGGCCGACGATGACGTCGGCGCCGATCACGCACGGGCCGTCGTCGGCGACGTGCAGCGACCGTCCCGTCCTGAACGTTGGTGCGCGCCCCGATGGTGATGGGCGCCAGATCGCCGCGCAGCACGCAGCCGTACCAGACCGAGACGTCGTCGGCGAGGCGGACGTCCCCCACGACGGCAGCGCCCGGCGCGATCAGCACGCGCGCACCGGCCGACGGCAAGAGCGCCAGGTAACGATCGACGATGGCGCGCGGAAACCGGCGGCGCAGCTCCTCGACGCGGGCGTCGAGCGCCGCTGCGTCGGGCGACGGCCCGGTGATCAGCTCGACCGAATGGCGATCGTCGCCACGCGTCCCGGCCCAGTCTCCGCCTAGGTGACGAGCCGGAGCTGCCGCAGGCGGGCCGGCTGCTGGATGTTGATCGGGTAGTCGTTGGAGAAGCAGGCGTCGCAGTAAGCCGCTCTTTCCAGGCGCATTCCCGGGCGGACCATTCACCGACGCGAAGAGCCCTTCGAGCGACAGGTAGCCGAGCGAATCGGCGCCGACGATACTTGCGGATCTCCTCCGGCGTGTGCGTGGAGGCGATCAGCTCCTCGCGGATGGGCGTGTCGATCCCGTAGCGGCAGGGCCCCACCGTGGGCGGCGAGCTGATGCGCAGGTGGACCTCGCGCGCGCCGGCGCCCCGGATCATGCCCACGATCTTGCGCGAGGTGGTGCCGCGCACGATCGAATCGTCGACCACCACCACCCGCTTGCCGGTCAGGACCTCGCGCACCGGCGACAGCTTCAGCTTGACGCCGAAGTGGCGGATCTGCTGCGACGGCTCGATGAAGGTGCGCCCCATGTAATGAGAGCGCATCAGCCCCTGGTCGTAGGGGATGCCGCTCTCGCGGGCGTAGCCGATGGCGGCCGCCACGCCGGAGTCGGGCACCGGGACGACCACGTCGGCCGGGACGCCGTGCTCGATCGCCAGGCGGCGCCCCATCCGCTCACGGGCGCGGTAGACCGAGCGGCCGTCGATGGTCGAATCGGGGCGCGCGAAGTAGACCCATTCGAACACGCAGCGGTGCGTTCCCCTGCACGGCGAACGGGCGCTCGCTGCGCACGCCGTTGCGATCGATGATCACCATCTCGCCCGGCTCGATGTCCCGCACGAACTCGGCCTCGAGCAGCTCGAAGGCGCAGGTCTCCGAGGAGACGATCCAGGTGTCCTTGGCCCGGCCCGAGCGCCAGCGGGCGGAAGCCCATCGGATCGCGCACCGCCATCACCGAGTCCTCGGTCAGGAAGACCAGCGAGTAGGCGCCGCGCACCTGGCGAAGCGCGTCGGCGGCCCGCTCGGGCAGCGTCCGCTCGCGCGAGCGGGCGATGAGATGGACGATCACCTCGGTGTCGGAGGTGGTCTGGAAGATCGCCCCCTCGGCCTCCAGGCGCTCGCGCAGCTCGATGGCGTTGACCAGGTTGCCGTTGTGGCCGACCGCCACCGAGCCGCCGACGTAGTCGACCGCGATCGGCTGAGCGTTCTGCTTGCGACGAGTCGCCCGCCGTCGAGTAGCGGACGTGGCCGATGGCGGCGAAGCCCGGCAGGTCCTTGAGCCGATCGGCGGTGAAGATGTCGTTGACGTGCCCCATCTCCCGCACCGAGCGGAGCTTGTCGCCGTCGGTGGCGACGATGCCGGCCGACTCCTGACCGCGGTGCTGGAGGGCGTAAAGGCCGAGGTAGGCCAGATTCGCCGCTTCCGGGTGTCCGTAGACTCCGATCACCCCGCACATGGCGGAAGCAAGCTAGCACACTGGGTCGGGAATAGGCGGACCCGATCGCACGATTTTACCGTCGCCAGACTTCGTGCATAATCCGCCGTCGTCTCTCTGCCCCACACCCCTCTCCGTGCCCCTTGCCCCTGCCATGATTGAAGTCAAAGGACTGACCAAGTACTACGGCGAGCACGCCGCCATCCGCGACCTCAGCTTCGCCATCGAGCGCGGCGAGGTGATCGGCTTCCTCGGCCTCAACGGCGCCGGGAAGACGCACGACGTTGAAGGTCCTGGGCTGCGTGCTGCTTGCCGACCGCCGGGGAGGTGACCGTCGACGGCATCGACATCGCGCGCGATCCCCACGAGGTCCGCCGCCGCATCGGCTTCCTGCCCGACACGCCGCCGCTCTACAACGAGATGACGGTGGGGCGCTACCTGACCTTCGCCGCGGAGCTGCGCGGCGTCCCCTCGGCCGCGGCGCCCCGCGCGGTCGCCGAGGCCGAAGAGAAGACCGCCACCCGCGAGGTGCACGACGAGCTGATCTCCAGCCTCTCGCACGGCTACCGGCAGCGGGTGGGCGTGGCGCAGGCGCTGGTGCACAAGCCGAAGCTCCTCATCCTCGACGAGCCGACGAGCGGGCTCGATCCGGTCCAGATCGTGGAGATGCGGTCGACCATCAAGGTGCTGCGCGGCGAGCACACCATCCTTCTCTCCAGCCACATCCTGTCGGAGATCAGCCAGACCTGCGACCGGCTGCTGGTCATCCAGCACGGCGAGATCGTCGCCCAGGGGAGCGAGCAGGATCTGGCCACCCAGCTGGGCGGCGGCGGCACGATCGAGATCGAGGTGGCCGGCGCCGTCGGCCCGCGCCATCGAGGTGGCCCGCACCGTCACCGGCATCGGCGACTGCACCGTCATCCGCGAGGGGGACGGCGTGGCGCTGCTCTCGCTGCAGGGCTCGCCCGACCTCCGCGCCACAGGTGGCGCGCGCGCTGGTCGGCAACGGCATCGATCTGCTGCGCATCGACCGGGGCGCGGCGCGTCTGGAGTCGATCTTCTTGAAGCTGACCAAGGAACCGGAGGCGCCACCACAATGAACGCCACCCTGCTCATCGCCCGGCGCGAGCTGGGGGCCTATCTGCGCTCGATGACCGGCTACATCATCGCCGCGGCCGTCCTGATCGTCGACGGCCTCCTGTTCAACGCCTTCGCGCTGGGCGGGCCGGACAAGCTGTCGGCCGAGGTGCTGAGCCTCTTCTTCTACTTCTCGAGCGGCACGACGATCATCGCCAGCGTCTTCATCTCCATGCGCCTCCTCGCCGAGGAGCGCCAGACCGGCACGCTGGTGCTGCTCACCTCGTCGCCCGTTCAGGACTGGGAGATCGTCCTCGGCAAGTTCCTCTCCGCCTTCGCCTTCCTGGCGCTCATCACGCTGGCCTCCGTCTACATGCCGGCGCTCATCTTCGTGAACGGCAAGATCTCCTTCGGCCACATGGCGGCCGGCTACCTGGGGCTCTTGCTGCTCGGCAGCGCCACGCTGGCGCTGGGGACGTTCGGCTCGGCGATCGCGCGCACGCAGGTGCTGGCGGCGATCTTCTCCGGCTGCATCGTGGTGGCGCTCATCGTCTGCTGGCTGCTGGCCAAGGTGACGGAGCAGCCGCTCAACGACGTCTTCGTCTCGCTGGCGCTGCACGGCAAGCACTTCCCGCCCTTTCAATCAGGCTCGGTCCACCTGCGCGACGTCGTCTACTACCTGATGGTCACCTACGTGGCGCTCTTCTCGGCCACCCGGGTGATCGAGAGCCGAAGATGGAAATGAGACGGAAATGACGGAGATGACGGACCTGGCCGGCAAGCCGTCTGCCCGCTGGTCGGCGCTGTGGGGCGTCGGCATGCTGGCCATCTTCTTCGGCGAACGGATGATCGGCGCCGGCGGCGCGCGCGCCGTGGCGACCGTGGGCGGCCTCCTGCTGGTGATCGCCGCCCTGGCGGTGCGCGCCGGACGGGCCGCGCACGCCGCTCCCGATCGCCGCCCCGTCGAGCGGACGCTGCTCGGCTTCTACGCGCTCGGGCTCCTGGCGGTGGCGCTCTACTTCCTGCAGTCGGACCTGCCGACGGTGCTCGGCAAGGGGAAGCCGCTCGAGCACGCCTGGCCGCGGCTGGCGACCGCTCTCGGCGCCCTCTGGCCCGCGATCTGGCTGGCGGCCGCCTGGCCGATCGCGCTGGTCGAGGTGGCCTACGCGCAGATCGCGCGCGCCCCCAAGATCGAAGCCGGCCGCATCCGCGACGCGATGTACTCCGGGCTCGGCCTGGCGGCGGCGCTGGTCTTCGCCGTCACGGTCTCCTACGTCGCCTCGGAGCGCGACAAGAAGGTCGACCTGGCCTACTTCCGCACCACCCGCCCGGGCGAGGTGTCGCGGCGGATCGTGCGCAACCTCGACCAACCGATCGAGGTCGCCGAGTTCTTCCCCCAGGGGAGCGAGGTCCGCGAAGAGGTCGACAACTACATGCAGGACCTGGGACGCGAGTCGGCGCAGCTCAAGGTCACCCACTACGACTTCGACATCGATCCCTTGAAGGCCAAGGAGTACGGGATCTCGAGCAACGGCGTGATCGTCTTCGTGCGCGGCACGCGCCACGATCAGCTCGGGGTTGCCGCGCGAGATCGAGGCCGCCAAGAACGCGCTGCGCACGCTGGACAAGGAGGTCCAGCAGCGCCTCATGATGATGGTCAAGCCGCCGCGCACCGTCGGCTTCACGCAGGGGCACGGCGAGCGGAACTGGGAGAAGCCGACCAGCGACACCGACAAGCGCGCCACCATCAAGAGCTTCCGCGACGTGCTGGTCGACCAGAACTACGACGTCCGCTACCTCGGCGCCGCCGACGGCCTCATGCAGGACGTCCCCAAGGAGATCACCGTGCTCATGGTGATCGGCCCGCAAAAACCCTTCCTGCCCGAGGAGTCGGCCTCGCTCAACCGCTTCATCGATCGGGGCGGTCGGCTGCTCATCGCGCTCGATCCCGAGAACCACGTCGACATGCACGAGGTCTTGAAGCCGCTCGATCTCGAATACCACGACGTGACGCTGGCCAACGATCAGGCGTTCGCGCGGCGCACGCACCAGGACAACGACCGCACCAACCTGGTGACCATCACCTACAGCTCACACCCGTCGGTGACGACGCTGCAGCGGCTGGGCGTGCGCGCCCCCATCATTCTTCCGGGCGCCGGCTGGGTCAACGCCAACCGGACCACCACCAGCGGCGTGACGGTCGACGCCCCGATCAAGGCGCACCACGCGACGTTCCCCGACAAGAACGGCAACTTCCAGCAGGACCCCGGCGAAGATCGCCGCGCCTGGGAGGTCGCCGCCACGGCGGTCAAGAAGGACGCCCGCGTTTTCGTGCTGGCCGACTCCGATCTCTTCGGCGACGAGGCGCTGCCGGTCGCCGCCAACCAGCTGCTGGCCATCGACGTCTCGCACTGGCTGATGGGCGACGAGGCGTTCAGCGGGACGACCTCTACCGAGGCCGACGTCCCCGTCACCCACACCCGCAAGCAGGACGTGGTCTGGTTCTACAGCACCATCTTCCTCGGACCGGCGCTGGTGATCGTGGCCGGCATGGCCATCACCCGCCGCGGGCGCCGCAGACGGCGCGGCCGACCATCTGCGCCGACCGGTCCCGCCAGTCCGACCGCGGCGCAAGGAGCGACCTCATGACCGGGCGGGCGGCGGCGATCCAGGGCGGCCTGGCGGTCGCCGGCCTGCTGGCGGCGCACTTCACCTGGCAGCGCGAGCCGGAGCGCGCGCCCGGCGACGGTCACCGTGATCGACGCGGTCAAGGCGGACGTCACCCACGTCCACTACGCCGACGACAAGCAACCCGGTCGACTTCGAGCGCGGCCACGGCGGCAACGGCCGCGCGGTCTGGATCCACCTGGCGCCGACAGGCCAAGACACCCCCAACGACAAAGAGCGCAAGGAAGCCAGAGCCCGACCAAGCCCGAAGCTCGCCGGCCCCGCCGCGCGACCTCCTCGGCAGCGAGCCGGCCGCTCAAGGTCCTCGACGAGTTCGCGCCGTTCGTCTCGCCGCGCGCCTTCGGCCAGCTCGACGCCGCCAAGCTCAAGGAGCTGGGCCTCGACGGCGCCGACCCGCAAGCTGGAGCGTCACCGTCGCGGGGCGACCTGCGCCACGTTCGACGTCGGGCAGCCCGACAAGGCGCACCGGCGGCGAAGCGTTCCTGCGCGACACCCGCGACGGCCGCGTCTACCTGATGCCGCGCGGGATGCTGGCCGATCTGCAGAACCCCAACCACCTCATCGACCGCCGCCTGCACGCCTTCGAGACTCGCCGACTTCGATCGGATGGTGCTCGCCGCGGGCGGCAAGCCAAGGAGTTCCTGCAGCTCGACCGCGAGCAGCACGCCAAGTCGGCCTTCGCGCCGGCCAAGACCCCCGACAAGCGCGATCAGATGGCCAAGAACTGGCACGATCCGTCTGGCGCGCCTTCCCGTCGGAGATTCTCGGGCGCGGCGAGGAGCCGGGGGCGGGGAAGCCGAGCGTGGTCCTGCGCGTCGACTACTACGAGGGCAAGACGAACATCGGCTACATGGAGCTCGCGCGGCAGTCGAGGCGACGGGGGCTGTCTCCGAGGAGCCCCCGCGGGAGACATTTATGCCCGTACCGAGCACACCGCCGGCTGGCTGAAGCTGCACAACGGCGCCCAGCTCCTGGCCGACGCCCAGAAGCTGCTCACCGCTCCTTAGGGAGCGCCCGGGGAGCGCCACGGGCGCCGCCGGCCGGCGAAGACTCGGCTCAAGCGTTAGGTTGACGCGGCGACGGGTGCGGGAAAGAATCTGCGGGTGAAAAGGGGCCTCGCGCTGCTCTTCGCCGTCGCCGTGCTGGCGCTGGCCTACGGTCGTGGCGCACGCCGTCGAGGCCAATCGGGCGCGGACGGTTCGCCTGGAGGCGGCACGCGTCGCGGAGTCGAGCGGCATGCGGGCGGTCGAGGCGCTCGGCACCCACGTGCGCGAGCTGAAGCTCGAGGCCCAGAACGCCGCCTCCAACCCGCGCCTGGTCGCGGCGCTGCGCGGAAACGCCGACGCGGCCACGCTGCAGGACCTCTTTCGCACCGAGGAGTGGTGGGAGCCGTACCGGAACGCGTTCAAGGTCTACGCGGTGGCCTTCGACAGCGACAAGCTCGACGTCATCGAGGGGATGAAGAACGCCGACTTCGCCTCCGATCTCCTCGTTCGCCAGGCGCGCGAGGGGCACGAGGCGGTGGCGCAGATCGTGATGGGAAAGGGGTGGCCGTTCGCCGCCGCCGCGGCCAACGTCGAGCTGCCCGACAAGCCGAACCCGGCCGTGCTGCTGCTGGCCAGGCCCATCGACGACGCGGCGATTCGCAAGCTGGCCGAGAAGGCCCGGGGGCCGGTGCTGCTCTCCGACGGGACGCACGCCGTGCTCGAGGCCGGCGCCGAGCCCGAGCGAAGTCTGCTGCACGCGGCGATCGGCTCCGAAACAGCCGGGCCGATCTACCAGGCGGCCGACGGGAGTTGGGCCGCGGCGGTCAGCTCGGTCGTCCCCGGGCTCTGGCTCTGGACGTTCGGCGGGGGCGCGGCCGCCGCGCTCGACTCCCAGGGGACGGCCGTCGCCACCACCGCCGCCGTCTGGTCGGTGGCCGGTGTGCTGGCGCTGGGCGGGCTCTTCTTCGGGCTGCGGCGCCAAAACAGGAACGACGATCGGGATTTCACCGCCACCGGCGTGGAGAATGATGCCGCTGACGGGCGCCCGCTCACGCGCTCGGGCTCGCCGGCCTTCCGCACGCGCCAGGGGTTGGGCGATCCGAAGGGGCAGCTCCCCGGGTCGATGGGACGCGCTGTGCGGCCTGACGCCACCGCCGACCTCCTGCTCGGCGACGCCGCCACCGGCTACCACGGCACTGGCGGCGCGATCCCCCGCCCCGGCTCGACCCAGACCTTCGGCCGCTACCTGTTGCTGGATCTGCTCGGCGAAGGGGGGATGGCGCAGGTCTTCACCGCCGTGACCTTCGGCGCCGAAGGTTTCCGCCGCACCTTCGTGGTCAAGCGGCTGCGCGCCGAGCTGTCGCGCGATCCGGCGGTGGTGGCCCAGTTCATCGACGAGGCCAAGCTGGGATCGACGATGGTCCACTCCAACGTCATCCCGGTGTTCGACTTCGGCAAGGTGGGTGACGAGTACTATCTGGCGCAGGAGTACATCCTGGGGCGCGACATGGGGCGCGTCACGATGCGCTCGATGGAGCGGCTGCAGCATCCCGCTTCGGTGACGACGGTCCTCTACGTCGCGGCGGAGACGCTGTTGGCGCTGGAGTACGCGCACTCCAAGCTGGGGGAGGCCGGCCGCCCGATGGGGATCGTTCACCGCGACGTCTCGCCCAGCAACATCCTGGTGTCGGCGCGCGGCGAGGTGAAGCTGTTCGACTTCGGAATCGTCAAGGCCGAGGGGCGCGTCACCAAGACCCAGCACGGGGTGGTCAAGGGGAACGTGAGCTTCATGTCCCCCGAGCAGGCGCGCGGCACCAACGTCGACGGACGAGCCGATCTCTTCTCGCTGGGGCTGGTCATCTATTACTGCCTGACCGGCAACGTCCTCTATCGCGGCGACACCACCTACGAGCTCCTGGTGAAGGCCGCCACCGGCCCCGGTCCCGAAGAGCTGACGCGCATCGCGGCCCTCCCCGCCCCCTGTGGTCCCATCGTCGCCAAGGCGCTGGAGGTCGACCCGGCCAAGCGTTACCAGACCGCCGCCGACTTCGCCGCCGCGCTGGCGCCGCACACCGCCGGAGGCGCCGCGGCCAGCGCGACGATGATCGCCGCGCTGTTCGCCGACGACTTCCGCGCCGAAGAGGCGCGCTTCGCGGCCGCGCTTCCGCAGGACGAAAGGGGAACGGACCGCGGGACCGACGTCCAGAATCGGCGGCCTTGAGCGACGCGCCCCTCTCCCCCGCCGCAGCGTCCGCGCGCCCTCCGCTGCTGATCGTGCAGATTGGGCCGCCCGAGCCGCTCGATCGCGGGGCGGCGGTCTACCGCACGATTCAACCCTGCCGCGCGCTCGGCGAGCTGGCCGACGTGACGGTGGTGAGCGGATCGATCCTCTCGCCGGCCCTGTTCGGTCACGGGCCAGCGGGCGGGTCAGACGGCGGCCTGTTGCTGGCCGCCGACATCCTGGTGATCCGCGACGTCGCCGACCCCGATCTGCTGCCGATCATCGCGGCGCGCCGCCGCAACGGCCGGCTCACCATCTACGAGATCAGCAGTCATGTTTTCGCGCGCTCCGCTGGCGACGCCGCGCCGGCCAACGAGGAGGATCTCGCGGCGCGCAGCCTGCCGCCCCAGCTGGCCCGCCAGGTGGACGGGCTGCAGCTGGCGACCCCCGCGCTCGACGCGGAGTTCGCCGGGCTCAACCCGCGCCGCGCCATCTTCCCCAGCCAGCTCTGGGATGCACCGGTCCAGCGCCCCGCCCGCGCCGAGCTTCCCGCGCGGGTGGTCATCGGGTGGATGGGAACGCGCGGCGAACGAGCCGATCTGGAGCTGGCGCTCCCGGCGCTGGGCGGCGTGCTCGATCGGCACCCGGAGGTGCGGGTGGCGATCATGGGCGATCCCGAGCTGCATGCCGCGCTGGCACCGCTCCCCGCGGCCCGCGTGTCGTTCATCCCGGCCGGCTCCTTCGAGCGCGCTCAGCATTTTCTCGACGAGATCGACATCGGGATCGCCCCCCTGGCGCCCACCTCCTACAACCGCTGCCGCGACGACGTCCGCTTCCTCGAGTACGCGGCGCACGGCGTGCTGGCGATCTGCGCTGACCTCGAGCCCTACCGTGAGGTGGTGCGTCCGGGGCAGACCGGGTTCCTTTTCCGCGACGCCGCCGAGCTGGAGACCGTCCTCGAGCGGGCGCTCGCCGAGGAGGAGGTGCGCGCGGCGATCGCGCCACGCGCCGCGCGCTACGCCGCCGAGCGGTTGGAGCGCCGGCACGCGGCGCACCGGCTGGGGTTCTACCTGTCGGTCGCGGCGCAGATGGGCATCCGTCTCGGCGCCGGGGCGGCAGAGCGCACGCCGTTCCCGCCCCCCGAGCTGACCGACGCGCGCCAGTCCGCGCGCGTCTTTCCGGACACCCGTTACCTGGCGCTCGGCGCCGGCAAGATCGAGCGGCTGCTTGCCGACGGCTGGCAGCAGCGGGCAGCCGGGGAGACCGCCGCCGCTTGCCGCGCGTTCGAGGAGGCCGAGCGCCTGTTTCCCGAGAGCCACCTGCCGCCGCTGCTGATTGGAATGACCGCGCCCGGTGACGACGAGGCGCTCGCCGCGCTTCGGCGCGCCGAGGAGCGCAACCCCCTCTCCTGCCAGGCACCCTACCTGCGCGGGGTGCGCCTGCTCGCCCGGAGCGACGAGGCCGGCGCCACGGCTGCCTTCGAGCGGGCGCGCGCCATCGCCCCCGGTTTCGGCGCCCCGCAGGAACGGCTCGGCGCGCTGGCCGAGGCCGCCGGCCGCGCCGAGGAGGCGGCGCACTATTACGAAGAGGCGGCGCTGCAGAACGGCGCTTTCGCGCTGCCGATCGCGCGCCTGGCCGCCATCGCGCGGCGGGACGGGCGGCTCGACAAGGCGGTCGCTCTGCTCGAACGGAGCCTGGGCGACGATCCGGATCTGGGGCTCACCAACTTCCTGGTGGGCCGCGCCTACGTCGAGCTCAAACGCTACCACCAGGCGCGCGTCCACCTGCTCCGCGCGCTGGCCTGGGCCGAGTCGGGCCTGGCCGAGGCCAGCCCCTCGCGCGAGCCGCTGGTGGCGGGGGCGCAGGATCGCGCCGCGGTGCTCTTCGAGTTGGCGCGCGCTGAAGCGGGCCTCGGCGAATAGAAACGAGACGATCCCCTTGCCCCAGCCCAGCCCAGAGCTCCGCCCTTCACAGGTGACCCTCAAGACCGTGCTCACGGTCTGCTTCGGCGTGCTGCTGGTCGCCACCATCGTCGGCGGCGTCGCGCACGCGCTGGTCTCGCTCACGCTGATCGGCGCGGCGGCGATGATCGCCATCGCGCTCGACCATCCGGTCGTCATGCTCGAGCACCGCGGGGTCACCCGATCGCTGGCCATCGCCATCATCTCGCTCTCGCTGCTCGGTTTGACGGTGGCGCTCGGCTTCACGTTGATCCCGCCCGCCATCGAGCAGGGCAAGCAGCTGGTCCACGACGCGCCGTCGTTCCTCCGTCAGGCCCGCGGCGGCTCCCTCTTCCACACCTTGGATGGCCGGTTTCACCTGGCGGCGCGCGTACAGACGGCGGAGCAGAAGCTCCCCGAGATGCTGGAGGGGGCGGCGACGCCGATCCTGAGCGCCCTCGGCGGGGTGCTGTCGGGGCTGGGTGGCGCCGTCACCGTCGCGGTGCTGGTCGTCTTCATGCTGATCTTCGGCGGGCGCCTGTTGCGGGTCCTGGTGAGCGAGGCGCGCCCGGAGCACGTCGCCACCTACGAGGCCGTGCTGGAGAAGATCTACCAGTCGATCGGCGGCTATCTGGGCGGTCTGGCGCTCATCTGCTGCATCAATGCCACGCTCACCACCAGCTTCCTGGCGATCGACAGCGTCCCCTTCTTCCTCCCGCTCGGAATCCTCTCCGGCATGTCGAGCATGGTCCCCTATGCGGGACCGCTGGTGGTCGGGACGACGATCTCGCTCCTCACCCTCATCACCAAGGGGACCTGGCACGGCATCGCGGCCGGCATCTACTTCGTCTCCTACGGGTTCGTGGAAGGAAACCTGATCGGCCCGGTGATCTTCCGGCGGACGGTGCACGTAAACCCGCTGGTCACGACGCTGTCGATCCTGGTGTTGGGCGAGATCGGGGGCGTCGTGGGCGCCATCGTCGCCGTACCGGTGGTCGCCACGCTGCAGATCGTGCTGCGCGAGATCCTGGCCATCCGCCGCGCGCAGCTCCAGCTGCCGGCCACGCCAGCCGCTACGCCGAGCGCCGGAGCGGACCCGCGAAGCTGAGCGCGAACAGCCAGAGGGCACCGACCGCCGCGCAGCTGGCGTTGATCCCCAGCGCCCAGGCGGCGCCCGAGCGATCCCAGATCCAGCCCGTGGCGAGGCCGGCCGGCAGCGCGGCGGCCCCCGTGAGCCCGTGGTAGAGGCCGAAGGCGCGCCCCCGCGCCCCGCGCTCGGAGAGGTCGGCCACGATGGCGCGCTCGGCCCCCTCGGCGAGCCCGTGATAGAGCGCGTAGGCCAGAAAGAGCACCACGATCTGCCAGCGCGCGCTGGCGAACCCGAAGCCGACGTAGGTGATGGCGTAGGCGACCCAACCGGCCCCCACCACCAGCGCGCGCGAGTGCCGATCCGAAAGCGCGCCACCGGGCAACGCCGCCATCGACTTCACCAGGTGATGGAAGCTCCAGAGGAACGGCAGCTGCGTGGCCCGCCATCCAACCTCGTGCGCCCGCACCAGCAGGAAGGCGTCCGAGGAATTTCCGAACGCGAAGAGCACGCAGGCGACCAGGTAGGCGGCGAAGCCCGGACGGAGCGCGCCGTCGCTCGGCCGGGCTTCGATGGGACCGCTGCGATCGGGCAGCTGCTCGCTCTCGCGGAGCCTGAAGAAGAGGACCAGCGGCGCCATCATCCCCGCCACGGAAGCGACCGCGAAGGTGGTCCGCAAGCTGGCGCCGAGCGCCAGCAGCCCCCCTGCGATGAGCGGTCCCAGTGCCGCCCCGAAGTGGTCCATCGAGCGGTTGAGACCGAAGGCGCGCCCGCGCTGCGAGGGGGGGACGGAGTCGGCGATCAGCGCGTCGCGCGGCCCCGAGCGAATGCCCTTGCCGGCTCTGTCGAGCAGACGCGCGCCGAGCACCTGCCAGGGGGCCATCGCGGCGGCGATTCCGGCCCGCGCCAGCGCAGGTATCGCATAGCCGCCCGCGACCAGGGTTCGGCGCGGCCCCCGATCGGAGAGCTTCCCCGCCGCGACCTTGATGAGGCTGGCCAGGGAGTCGGCGCTCCCCTCGATGAGGCCGAGGAAGCTCATCGGCGCGCCGAGCGTCACCAGAAAGGTCGGCAAGAGCGGGAAGATCGCCTCGCTCGACACATCGTTGAGCAGGCTGGCCAGCCCCAACAGCCAGACCACCCGCGGCAGCTTGCGCAGCCCCTGCAAGGTGAGCTGGGCCCGCGTGATTGGCGGCCGCCGTCCCGGATCGGGATCCGCGCGCGCCTCCGGTTGTTCGCTCACGTTCTGATTCTTACCGGGAAACCAACAACATGCCGAATTCTTCCGCTTTTTTCCCGACGCACCCGGTTGGCAAGGGCCGGAGGATCGTCCTATCTTCGAAGCGTGAAAAGGAAGTGCCCGACCTGCTCCCGCCAGTTCGCCGAGACGGCAGAGCTGCGCCCCTTCCAACCCTTCTGCTCGCAGCGCTGCCGGGCCGCCGACCTCGGCAAATGGCTCGACGGCGGCTATCGGATCGAGACCCAGGCCTCCGAGGAGGATCTCGATCATGGGATGCCGACCGAGGGGGACCCGGACACGACCCAATGAGCGACGCCAGGCGAGAGCAGGAGAAGCAAGAGAAGCAAGACGACGACATCCAGACCCTGATCGCGTCGATCGCCGACGAGCGGCGCGCGGCCAAGGAGAAGGAGAAGCGCGAGCGCTGGACCAGGTACGTGTCGTTGATGGTCGTCGTCCTGGCGGTGGCGACCGGCGTCGGATCGCTCAAGGCCGGCGGGTTCAGCACCAAGGTGGTGCTGTTTCAGGGGCAGGCGTCGGACACCTGGGCCTTTTACCAGGCCAAGAGCATCAAGCAGCGGATCGCCGAGATGGAGGCGCGGCAGGCGACCGGCGCCGCGGCCGCGGCGGCCGCCGAGGACGCCGCCCGCTACAAGACGGAGGAGAAGGGTCTGCAAGCCAAGGCCGCGCAGCTCGAGGAGACGCGCGACGGCTTCGCCAAGCACGGCCCGCCGCTGGGGTTCGGGATCACCCTCCTCCAGATCTCCATCGCGCTGGCCTCGGTCTGCCTGCTCACCAAGCGGAAGATGCTCTGGGCAGCGGCGGGCGTTCTGGGAGCGATCGGGATCGGCTACCTGATCTTCGGCCTCTACCTGGTCTGATCGGTGCGTCTGCCGGGCTCAGCCCGCGGTGGGGCAGCGCCGGCGGCCCGCGCGCTCAATACCAGGCGATCTCCCGCGGCGGCAGCCCATCGGCCGGATCGGAAGCGAACCCGCTGGTCGCCTGCGGCGTCCCCGTGATGTTGAAGAGCTGGATCCTGGGCGAGGTGACGGTCGACTCCGGGACGAAGAGCAGCGACCCCGTGTTGGCCGGGACCCCGATGGTGTACGGATCCGAGGTCGCGATCTCGGTGGTGGTTCCGATGACGTAGTCGAAGACGTAGAGCGCGTCCGGCAGGACGGCGTTCGGATCGTTGGTGCCGGCGAACGCGCGCGTCCCCGCCGACGAGGTCGGCGCGGCCAGCACCCAGGCGAAGTTGACCGGCTGGTCGCCGAACGCCACGCCGGCGATGGTCCGCGACAGCGACGGCGGCGATGCGCCCAGATCGACGACCGCGATGCCGGACTTGAGCGGCTGATCCTCGTCGGTGTGAGGACCGCCGCAGGCCACCAGCAGCGTCTTGCTGGCCGCCACGTAGCTCATCCCTTCGCAATCGTAGAACCCCGTCAGCGTCACGCTGGCCACGACGGTGTCCGTCGCCGGATCGATCACCACGATCTTCCCTTGGCCGTAGTTGGCGTAGGCGGCGTCGATCTCGTTGAGCGAGACCACGACCTTGCCGCCGGCGATGAGCGCGCGATCCGGACGCACCAGGATCGTCGCACCGGTCACCGTCGAGGCGTAGAGATCGAGGTCGATCCGCGCAGTGAAGGTCCCGGTCGTCGGATCGATGATCGCCACGTCGTTCCCCATCGACGCCGCGGTGGTGGCGGTCGGGTTCGCCTGGTAGCGCGTGACGTAGGCTTTGGTGCTGCTGGCGATCACCACGTCGTGCGGGTTGGTGGTGGCGCCACCGGGGACGCCGATCTGACGCGCGATCGTGCAGGCCGTCGGATCGACGAAGGTGAGCGCACCATTTCCACGATCGACGAGCACGACGTCGCCGCCCAGCTGCGGCTGAGACGGCAACACGACGTCGCCCGAGATCGTCGCCGTCGAGCTACCGCTGACGGTCATCGAGTGGACGCAGTTGTCGCGGACGAGGCCGCCCGCCGTGCTGAGGATCGAGAGGTTGGTGCTGCTGTAGTCGCTGTTGAGCGCCACCAGGCCGACGGGTGTGGGGGAGACGAGCACGGCCGCGCCGCCGGTGCCGGTCGCCCCGCCGGTGCCGGTCGCGCCGCCCGTGCCGGTCGCGCCGCCTGTCCCGGTCGCGCCGCCGGTGCCGGTCGCGCCGCCCGTGCCGGTCGCGCCGCCTGTCCCGATCGTGCCGCCTGTCCCGGTCGTGCCGCCTCTGCCGGCCGTGCCGGTCGCCCCGCCCCTGCCGGCGGCCCCGCCGTCGGGAGACGCACCGCCGGAGCCGGCGTCATGCTCGACACTGCCGCCAGTCCCCGTGCCCCCAGCGCCGATCGCACTGCCGCCGCTCCCCGCGGCAGCGCCGGCCGCGCCGCTGCCCGCCGCGCCCCCACCGTCCGCACCAGCCGCGGCGTCGAACAGCGGCTGATGCGTCGGGGGCGAGTCCGCGCACCCCAACACCGCGACAGTGCCCGCGGTCACCATCACCAGACCGAGCCAATACAGACGCCGCATCGTTTATGGATAGCCGAAGAAATCCAGGGCCACCAGAGCCGGGCTGGAACCGCCGTCAGTCCTCGCGCTGCCAGGCAGGCTTCTCGGCCGCGACGGCGTCGTAGTATCTGCGCAGGGCGAGCCCCTCGGCGGCCGCCTCGTCGACGATCACCGTCGCGCGCGGGTGCAGCTGCAGCGCCGAGGCCGGGACCAGCGCGCTCTGCGGCCCCTCGACCATCTTGGCGACCGCGGCGGCCTTGGCGGCGCCGAAGGCCACCAGCAGGCAGCGCCGTGCCGAGAGAATCGTGGCGATCCCGACGGTGAGCGCGTGGTGCGGCACCGGATCGGCGCCGAAGGGCCCCCGGTTCGCGGCCCGCGTCTCGGCGGCCAGCGTTTTCAGGCGCGTGCGCGAGCCGAACGACGACGTCGGCTCGTTGAAGGCGATGTGGCCGTCGGTCCCCAGGCCGAGCAGCGCCAGATCGAGGCCGCCCGCCGCCGCGATCTCCTCCTCGTAGCGGGCACAGGCCGCCGTCAGATCGGCCGCCTGCCCGTCGGGGGCGTGCGCGCGGGCGGGCGGCAGATCGACGTGCCGGTAGAGCGCCTCCTGCATCTGCCGCCTGAACGCGCCGGGATGATCGGGCGGGATCCCGACGTACTCGTCGAGGTTGAACGCCGTCACGCGCGCGAACGACAAACCTTCGACGCGATGCTGGCGCACCAGCTCGGCATAGATGGCGCGCGGCGTGCTCCCGGTCGGCAGCGCCAGCGCCGCGTCGGGCTTGCCGCGCACGAGCCGCGCGACGATCCGGGCGGCACGCAAGCAGGCGGCGTCGGCCGTCGCGACCACGATGACTTCCACGACCGAGTTTTATCCCGAGTGCCCGCTGGGCGCTAAACTCCCCACCGTGGCCGACGACAAAGACGACAAGCCCGAGAAGACCGACAAGGCCGCGAAGGCCGCGGCCGCCGCGCGCGCCCTCTGGCCGCCCAATCGGTCGGCCTGCTGTCGACGATCTCCGTCCGCCGCCCCGGCACCCCCTACGGGTCGCTGACGCCGTACGCGCTCTCGGCCACCGGCGCGCCGCTGTTGCTCGTCTCCGGCCTGGCCGCGCACACGCACAACCTGCGCGCCGACCCCCGCGCCGGCCTCTACGTGGGCGACCAGACCGCCGCCGCCGATCCGCAAGCGGGCGCGCGCCTCTCGCTGATGGGGCGCGCCCTGCTCGTTCCGCCGGCCGAAGCGCTCGAGGCCCGCGCCCGTTACCTCGCCCGCTGGCCCCGCGCCGTCGACACCGTCGCCCTCCACGACTTCTCGCTGTGGCGCTTCGAGATCGAAGAGGCCCGCTTCATCGCCGGCTTCGGCGACATCCGCTGGCTCCCGGCCAGCGCGTTCAGCGGCTGAACGCCGGCGCCCCTCGCCCCAAGACGCACCTCGGCCCCAAGCCACGTCGGCCGGAAGACGGGCGTCGGCCGGAAGACGGGCGTCGGCCGGAAGGCGCGCCTCAGCTGAAGACGATCGTCCGGTTGCCCGAGACGAGGACGCGGCGCTCGAGGTGCATGCGGACGGCCTGCGTGAGGACCCGGCGCTCGAGCTCGCCGCCTTTGCGCAGGAGCTCGCCGACGTCGTCGCGGTGGCTCACGCGGCAGACGTCTTGCTCGATGATCGGCCCCTGATCGAGCTCGCTGGTCACGTAGTGGGCGGTCGCGCCGATCACCTTCACGCCGCGGGCCTTGGCCTGGTGGTACGGCTTGGCGCCCACGAAGGCGGGCAGGAAGGAGTGGTGGATGTTGATGATCCCGGCCGGCCAGCGGGCCACGAGGCTCCGGCGACAGGATCTGCATGTAGCGGGCGAGCACCACCAGATCGACGCTCCAGCTCGCCGAGCAGCTTCTCCTGCGCCGTCTCGGCCGCTGCCTTGCCGCCCGCGGCCACCGGCACGTGCTCGAACCGAACGCCGAAGTGCCCGGCGACCGGCCGCAGGACCTCGTCGTTGGAGATCACCACCACCAGAGTCGCCCCCCAGCTCCCCGAGCTGGTGCGCCAGCAACAGATCGTAGAGACAGTGCGGCGCCTTACTGGCGAAGACCGCCACCTGCGGGAGGACGTCGGAGTAGGTCAGCTCCCAGGCGAGATCGAACCGCTTGGCCATCTCCCGCACCGCTGTCTCGATCTCCGCGCGCGACAGCTTGAAGCCGCCCAGATCCCAGCGCAGGCGCATGAAGAAGAGGCCGGTCTCGATCTCGGCGTGCTGATCGGCGTCCAAGATATTACCGCCGTACTTGAAGACGAACTCCGACAGCGCCGCCACCAACCCCGTGCGATCGCGGCAGCTCACCAGCAGCGTGGCGGTCGCGGGGGCGGCTGGAGACGGGGTCGTCGAGGTCATCGACCCCAGAATATCTCGGCCAGCGCCGGCGCGCCGCTCAGGCGTCGACCGCCGGAACGGCCGTGGTCTTGGCGCCGCCGGTGGTGAGCCACCAGACGCCGGGAATCAACCGCCGCCCGATCGCTCGCTCAGCCTCGGCCACCGTCGCCGCTTGAATCTCGCTGCGGATCCGGTGAAGCGCGGCCAGCGCCCCGCCGGACGGCGTCGTGAGGCGGACCAGGTTCCCGTGCGTCTCGGCCAATCCCCCCGACGGCAGATAAATGGTCCTGATGTCCATCGCGCTCCTCGCGTGTCCATCGAACCACGCCGGGATCGAAACGCAATTAATTGTCGAAAGGACGCTCGGTCGAATGGACGCTCGGTCGAATGGCGCGACTACTTGCGCGCGCGGCGGGCGCGGACGGCGTCGGCCAGCTCGTGCAGGACGGGGACGGTCTCGGTCCAGCCGAGGCAGGCGTCGGTGATGCTCTGGCCGTAGGTGAGCGCCTGGCCGGGCTTCGGATCCTGGCGGCCGCCGACGAGGTGGCTCTCGATCATCACGCCCCCCAGCGCGCGCCCGTCGGTGCGGATCTGGGCCGCCAGAATCGCGCGCCACCGCCGGCTGCTGCATCGGGTCCTTTCGGCTGTTGCCGTGGCTGCAGTCGACCATCAGCCGCGGCCGCAGCTTGGCCTTCTCCAGCGCGCCGACAGCATGCGCCACCGCCCCGGCGTCGTAGTTGGGGGCGCCGGCGGCGCCGCGCAGGATGAGGTGGCAGTCGGGGTTGCCCCGCGTGGCGACGATCGCCGCCAGCCCCTGCTTGGTGACCGACAGGAAATGGTGCGGGTTGCCGGCCGCCTGGATGGCGTCGATGGCGATCTGGGTGTTGCCGTCGGTGCCGTTCTTGAAACCGACCGGCATCGAGAGTCCCGACGTCAGCTCGCGGTGCGTCTGGCTCTCGGTGGTGCGCGCGCCGATCGCCCCCCAGCTGACCAGATCGGCGAGGTATTGCGGCGTGATCAGGTCGAGGAACTCGCAGCCGGCCGGCATCCCCATCTCGGCCAGGTCGAGCAGCAGGCCGCGGGCGATCGCCAGCCCCTCGTTGACCTTGAACGTGCCGTCGATGTGGGGATCGTTGATGAGCCCCTTCCAGCCGACCGTGGTGCGCGGCTTCTCGAAGTAGACGCGCATGACGACGAACAGCGCGTCGCCGAGCTCGCCGGCGACCGCCTGCAACCCGCGGGCGTACTCACGGGCCGCGGTCACGTCGTGGATCGAGCAGGGGCCGACCACCACCACCAAACGGTCGTCCTCGCCGCGCAGGATGCGCGCCGCCGCCTCGCGGCTCTCGACCACCGTCGTCGAGGCCCGCTCCGTAAGCGGGAGGTTCTCCATCAGGATCTCGGGCGGGATGAGCGGACGGATCCGGGCGATGCGCAGGTCGTCGGTGGGGTGAAGCATTGGGGGCCAGGGAATCTAGCGCCTTTTCGCCCGTTCTGCGCGGCCGCCGCGCGGCCAGCCGGGGGGGAACGCGTGGGCGTCGAGGCACCGCGCACCTGCGCCCATCACGGGAGGTCGAAACCCTCCCACGGTTCCGAGCTATATAGTCGCCACCGATGCGACGGGGACTCGACGCTTTCCGACAGGACGCCGACGCCTGGCGGGCCGCCGCCTCCGCGCGGTCGCCGGTCTACGATCGCCTGCTCGGCGCGGCGGCCGAGATGTTCGAGCGCCCGGCAGGCGGCGTCGAAGAGGCGGCGCGCGCGCGCGTCGAGGCCGCCTGGCGCGAGCGGCGCCTCGCCGACGGCTACGACCGGCCGCTGCTCCTGATGGCGGCGTTGCGCGCCGAAGCGCTGCGGGCCGGCCCGCGCCACCCGCTCTTCCAAGCGATCGCCGCGGCCGAGGTCCGTCCCGAGGCCGCCACGCGCGGCGCGCTGGCGGCCTCGCTGGCCGACGCACCGCCGCGGCTCTACGCCGATCTCGCCACCCGGCGGGTGCAGACCAACGAGACTTCGCGCGCGGTGGCCTGGCTCTGGCCGGCGCTCCTGGCGGGCTGCGCCGACGGCAAACGTCCGCTCGCGCTCTTCGACATCGGGTGCAGCGCCGGGCTCAACCTGGCCGGCGACCGGCTGCCCGCCCCCTGGACCGACGGTGCGGGCGCGCCGATCCCGGTGGCCACCACGGCCGACGTGATCGCCCGCCACGGCTTCGACGTCCAGCCGCTCGATGTCGGCCGGGAGGACGATCTCACCTGGCTCCGCGCCTGCATTTGGCCAGGCGAGAACACGCGGCTCGCCCGCCTGGAAGCCGCCCTCGACGCGTTCCGCGCGCTCTCCTCGAGCCCCACGCCACCGCGTCTCGAAATCTCCGATCTGGCTGACGTTCCCGCGCGCCTCGAACGGCTCGCCGCGGTGGCCGCGCCCGGCGCGCTGATGCTGGCCTACCAGACGGTCGTCCGCGACTACCTGGCCGACGCGCCCAAGACCCGCTACCTCGAGGGGATGACCCGCTGGGTGGCGGCGGAGGCGCCGGACGGCCCGCGGCGGCTCTGGATCGAGCTCGAAGCGGCGCCGGACGGCTGGAACGATGCGGGGGACCTGCCGATGGCGATTGACGCTCACGTCGCGGATCGCACGGGGGGCGCCAGGACCATCACGCTCGCCCGCTGCAGCTACCACCCCGCGCGACTGGCGCCCGACGCGGCCTCGGTGCAGCTGTTCGTCGAACGTAAAATCTGAAGGCCGGGTGATCGGTCAGCGGGCGTGCTGCGTCCGGAACGGGCGCGCCTTGCGGTCGGCCTTGGGGCCCTGGCCCGTCACCGGTTGACGGAGCGGAACCAGTTGATGGGGGCCGTTGCCGATCAGGTCGGCGCGCCCCAACCGCCGGAGCGCCTCGCGCAGGAGCGGCCAGCCGGCCGGATCGTGGTAGCGCAGGAACGCCTTGTGCAGCCGCCGGACCTTCGTGCCCTTGGGGACGGCGACCACCTCGCCGCCGCGCCGCCGCAGCCTGGAGAGCGGGTTCTGTCCCGTGTGGTACATCGTCGTCGCGGTCGCCATCGGCGACGGCAGGAAGGTCTGGACCTGATCGGCGCGGTAGCGGTTCTTCTTGAGCCAGAGCGCCAGGGCCAGCATGTCCCGGTCGGTCGTACCGGGGTGCGCGGCGATGAAGTACGGGATCAGATACTGTTTCTTGCCGGCCTTCTCCGACGCTTCGTTGAACAATCGCTTGAACTTCTCAAAGGCGCCGATCCCCGGCTTCAGCATCTTCGACAGCGGTCCGTCCTCGGTGTGCTCGGGCGCGATCTTCAGGTAGCCGCCCACGTGGTGGGTGGCGAGCTCCCGCACATACTCGGGCGACGTCGCCGCCAGGTCGTAGCGGACGCCGGAGGCGACCATCACCTTCTTGATCCCGGGCAGCGCCCGCGCCTGGCGGTACAGGTTGATGAGCGGCGTGTGGTCGGTCTTCAGATTCGGGCAGATCTGGGGATAGACGCAGGAGGGGAGCCGGCAGGCCGCCTCGATCTCGGGGCTCTTGCAGGCGAGACGGTACATGTTGGCGGTCGGGCCGCCGATGTCGGAGATGACCCCGGTGAACCCGGGGACGGTGTCGCGAACGGCGCCGATCTCCTTGAGCACCGACGCCTCGGAGCGGTTCTGGATCACCCGCCCCTCGTGCTCGGTGATCGAGCAGAAGGTGCAGCCGCCGAAGCAGCCCCGCATGATGGTGACCGAGAAGCGGATCATGTCGTAGGCGGGGATCTTGGCGTCGCCGTAAGCCGGGTGCGGGCGGCGCGTGTAGGGCAGCTCGTACAGGCCATCGAGATCGGGCGTGGCCAGCGGCAGCGGCGGCGGGTTCAGCCAGACGTCGCGATCGCCGTGGCGCTGGACCAGCGCGCGCGCGTTCCCCGGGTTCGACTCGACGTGCAGGAGGCGCGAGGCGTGCGCGTAGAGGACCGGATCGGAGGCGACCGCGTCGGCGTCCGGCAGGCGGATGACGGTGTGGGCGCGATCGGTCTTGGCACGGGCGCCGGCGCGGCCAAAGGGACGACGGAGCAGGTGGCGCTCGGGACGCAGCGCCGGCCGGGCTCCGCCGCCGGCGCGCACCCTCCCCCGGCCGTCGTGTCGGCGTACGGGTCGACGGCGGCGCCGGCGCCCCCGGCGTGTCGACCTCGCGCGAGTCGATCTCCGTCCAGCCATCGGGCGCCGCGCCGGTCGCCCGGGCGAAGGCCGTGCCACGCAGGTCGGTGATCTCGTCGGCCGCTTCGCCGGCGGCCAGCCGGTGCGCGATCTCGACGATGGCGCGCTCGCCGTTGCCGTAAACGAGCAGGTCGGCCTTGGCGTCGAAGCAGGACCGACCGCCGGACCTTGTCCGACCAGTAGTCGTAGTGGGCGATCCGCCGCAGGCTGGCCTCAATGCCGCCCAAAATGACCGGGACGCCGGGGAAGGCCTGGCGGCAGCGCTGCGCGTAGACGATGACGGCGCGATCGGGACGCCGGCCGCCGACGCCGCCGGGGGTATAGGAGTCGTCGTGCCGCAACCGCCGGTCGGAGGTGTAGCGGTTCACCATCGAGTCCATGTTGCCGGCGGTGACGCCCCACATGACCGTCGGGCGGCCCAGCGCCTGGAACGGCTCGGCGCTGCGCCAGTCAGGCTGCGCCAGGATGCCGACCCGAAACCCCTGCGCCTCGAGCAGCCGGCCGACGAGCGCCATCCCGAAGCTCGGATGATCGACGTAGGCGTCGCCGGTCACCAGCACGACGTCGCAGCTCTCCCAGCCGAGAGCGTCCATCTCGGCGCGGGTCGTCGGCAGGACCGGCGCCTTGCCCAGCCGCGCCGCCCAGTGCTTGCGCCGCGTGAACAGCGAGCGGGGCACGAGGTCGGGCGAAACAGGAACGAACCCCGCCCGCGAGAACGGTAGAGCCACGGGCATGACGCGCGGAGTGATACCACGCCGTTCCGTTTATGGCATGCTGGCGCGGATGGGGTGGTCGGAGCAGCGGCAGTACCCGCGCCTTGGGTTGGGGCTTCCGGTGACGCTGCTGTTCCTGGGCGGAGGGGGAATCGGCCACGCTGGAACGGGCGAGGCCGCGGCCGAGCTGCAGGACATCTCGCGCGGTGGCTGTTTCTTCAAGTCGAACGTGCCGATCAGCATCGACAAGCGGATCTCGGTCGTCCTGTCGGCGACCGGCGGCAAGACCTGCCAGGCCTCGGGGCGGGTGGTCCGGACCGTCGCCTACAAGGGGTTCGCCGTCCTCTTCGACCAGGACGATATGGGCTCGATGGACGAGCTCCTGCACGATCTGTTGCCGCTGCCCCAGGAGAGCCGCGCGGCCCTCCTGAGCACGGTGCTGCGCCCCGAGATCCAGATTGGACTAGGCGACTACGGCGCGGTGCCGCCGTCAGCGGCGCGCGTGGCCGTCCCGTCGGCGGTCACCGCCGTGCAGGTGACGAGCCCGCCTTCGGCGGTCGCCGTCCCGGACATCGCGTTGGTGAGCATGTCCCCCGAGAGAGTAAGCGTCCAGCTGCTGATTTGGATGGTCGCTGTCACCGTTATTCCAGAAACCGTGGTCGTGACCGCGCAGGTCTGTCCTGCCGTCGCGGTGGCGGTCGAGCCGCTGACCGCAAAGTTGACGTCGCACATGAGGCCGTTCCCCTGGAGATTCGTGGCCACGTGCGTGGAGTCGACCCTGGTTACCGTCATCGTGTCGCCGGTCAGATCGAATGAGGGAATGGTGAGGTTGCACGTCGGCACGATCGACCCCGTGCCGAAAGTCCAAGTGCCGGCGAAGGCCGCCGCGGGATTGCCACCGGCGGCGGTGGTCGAGCTGCCGCCGCATCCGAGCACAAAGAGAGCGGCCGCGGCCGCGCAGACGCGAGCGATTGAGGATTTCGTCAGGTACATGGGTTCTCCGTTTTTTGAGAGGGCACCGAGCTACATCGACGGCGGCGTGAGCGCGGCCGTCGCGTAGACGAAGGGGGTGATCCAGTTGATGGCGATCTCGTTGACATCGTAGTCCGCTGCGACGTCAGTCCAGTCGTAATCCGAAGGGGGCTCCAAGGTGGCGGTGCTGTTCGCGCCGCCCACCAGCAGCCCCGGCCAAGGATCCGGGATCCCGTCGCCGCTCGACGGGCCGTGGTGCGGATTGAGCGGCGGGTGATAACCCACCATCGTCACCTGCGACCGATCGTAGGAGTTGCGGCCCAGCAGGAAGTCGACCTGCATCTGGATGGTGTCCAGGTACTTGCCGTCCGGGCTCAGCATGTTGGCCACCCAGAGCAGCATCGCCGTGCGCGCCACCGACCCGTTCGAGCCCCAGTAGAAGTTGTCGCCGATCGCCCGCCCGAAGGCGTGGCTGCCGGCGGTGGCCACCAGGCCATCGGCGGCGGTCATCAGGCTGGCGGAGAGCGCCGTTACCACCGCGGTGCTGCGCGTCGCCGCGTCCGGCCGCTGGGAGAGAAGATAAGTGTAGTAGCCGAGATTGCCCACGTTCGACCAGTCGAAGTCGGCGGCCACGGCCTCTCCGGCCGCGGTGGCGCGCGTCTCGAAGTCGGCCAGCGCGCTCGCCGATCCGGTCGTCTCCCACATTTCGGCCGCCGCCCACAGCCGATTGTCCGGATCGGTCTCGTAGTAGTGACCGGTCGAGAAGACGTTCGTCGTCTTCATCGAGGGATCGTCGTTGGCGGCCACCGCAGGACCGGCGTTCGCCGCCAGGTAGGCATAGCCGAGCTGGGCGGCGGCGAGGTAGTTGGCGGCGTCGGTCGGCGCGTAGGTCTGGTAGATCCGCGCCGCCTCCGCCATCACCGCCACCACGTCGGCCGTCATCGCCGTCCCGATGCCGGAGAAGAAGCGCTGCTGCCCGTCGTACTCGGGCATGGTGCCGTACGCCTCGAAGGCGAGCGCGGTCAGCTTGTCGGGGAGGCCACCGCTCCCGCCGCTGGCGTTCTGCGCCGAGAGCAGCCAGTCGAGCTCCCACTTCACCTCCCAGAGGAAGTCGGGCAGCGGCCCGGCACCGCCGGCCGCCGTCTTGCCGTGCTCGGGGATGGGGAGCGTGAGCGCCGCCAGCGTCGGCTGAAAGTGCTCCCAGGCCGCCAGCAACATCCCCACGCTGAAGGCGCCGTTGTTGACGTACTTGCCGTAGTCGCCGGCGTCGTGCCAGCCGCCCACGCTGGGAAACGGCGTGTCGGCCCCGGTCAGGTACATGAGCGAATCGGCGTCGTGTTGGTGACAGGCGCCGTGCTGCCAGGTGTCGCTGCCCATGGTGATCTTCACCGCCGTGCCGCACCGCTGGCCGTACATGCCGGTCATCGCCGTCTGGAGCGCGCCGGCGAAGACGTTGGGGGCGATCTGGAACGGCGCCGACTGTTCCGTACCGTCGGAGCCGAGCGCCCCCACCTTCACGTAGAAAGACCCAGAATCGTCGAACGGCGTGAAGTCGGCGAAGTAGTAGGTCACGTTCAGCGCCGCGTCGGTGAAGGGACCGGTCACCTGGCAGGTCCACTGCAGATTTCCGTTCATGTCGAGGAGCTCCGCCGTCTGGTCGGAGAGCGTCGTCATCCCGGCCGGCAGGACGACGGTGGCGACCTTGGTGTGCCCGGTCGTGTAGCCGACGGTGTCGACGCGGACGTCGTGCGTGACCCAGGTCGGCGCCGGCGTGTCGCCCGCGGGGTTTCCGCCGCCGCCGCTGGGGAAGAGCGACGAGCAAGCCGCGGCCAGGCAAGCGGTGACCACCACGACCAAGCTATTGTTGAAACGCAAGGGACCTCTTAATGTTGGGAGACCCGTATTGTATTACAGAATGCCGCGCGGGCCTTTCAGCGACCGGCAGGCGAAAAGAAAGAGGCCGGCAATCAGCGCCGCGAGACGCCGCGAATGATTGCCATCTCTGCAATTTTTTCGATGAAATCCGGATAGAGGTAGCCACCCTCCTCCGCCGCCCAGGCCAGATCTTCCCCCTCGGCCAGGTAAGGATTGGGATTCGCCTCGACGATGTAGATGGCGTCGTCGTGCGCGAGGCGGACGTCGATGCGGCCGTAGTCGCGCAGGCCGGCCGCCTCGTAGGCGCGCAGCGCGACCTCGGCCAGCCGCTGCCGCACCTCGGGCGAGAGGTTCTTGGCGATCTCGTTCTCGATCCCCCGCCCCTCGCGGTAGCGCACGCTCCACTTGGCCTTGAAGGTCGCGATCCGGCTCTCGGCGGTCGAGTCGTTGCCGAACACCATCTCGATCGGCGGCAGCGCCACCGGCGGATCGTTCCCCGTCACGCCGATGTAGAGCTCGCGGCCGGCGATGAACTCCTCGACGATGGCCTCCGTCTTGAACCGTTCGTGGATGAAGGTGACCCGCTCCTTGAGCGCGTCATCGTCGCGCACCACGGAGGCCTGGGCGATGCCGACCGAGGCGTCTTCATCCAGCGGCTTGACGATGAGCGGGAAGCGCAGGTCGCTCGGCCGCTGCACCGGCGTCTTGTTGCGGCAGACCATGAAGTGCGGGATGCGGATCCCCTGATAGGCGAAGACCTTCTTGGTGAGCGCCTTGTCGCGCGCCAGCATCAGCCCCTCCGAGGAGGCGCCGGTGTAGGGCAGGCCGAGCATCTCCAGCACGGCGGCGACCGTGTAGTCGAGCGCCGACTGATCGCGGAACCGCTCCGACAGATTGAAGACCACGTCGACCGGCTCGGCGCGCAGCCCGGCCACCAGCTGATCGAGGTTGTCGCGGAACCCAAAGAGCCGCACCTCGTGCCCCTTGGCCAGGAGGACGCGGGCTACGTCGAACTCCGCTTCGTCCGTCGACTCGACCTGCTTTTTGTAATCTTGCGACGCGGGCGGCTCACCGTCCGTGTCGAAGAGAACCAGCACGCGCGCTTTCTTCAAGCCCCTCTTTGATACTCGATCGTGTCGGGCGCCGTCCAGCGCTACCGCTCAGCTGGCGCCCAGTCAACGCCCAGTCAACGCCGGAGGACGACAGTGGCCATCGATCGACTCGGCAACGCGATCGTCTTGCTGACGTCGATCGTCTTCCAGGTCTGCGAGGCGCCGGGGCGAAACACCGTCAGGTATCCCTCCTGCCGCGCGAAGACAAATCCGCCCGCGTCGAGGCGCACGGCGGCGTCTTGCTGGCCGGTGTTGAGCATGACGACGGTGAGACGATCGCCCGCCGGCGAGACGAAGGCCGTCAGGCGAACGGTGGGCGCGTCGCTGCGCGCGCCGACCCGCACGTCGCCCGGATCGGTGTAGCGCGCGTAGTGTTTGAGCGCGTAGTACTGATCGCGCACCTGGTACTTGCTCCGCTCGACCGAGACCAGCCCGCCCGGGAAGTTCCAGACCAGGTTCCAGTAAAGGAAGGCGACCACCCCTTCGTCGGCCAGCGACAGGTGAATCAGCCAGGCGGTCTCGAAGCCGCCATCGATCCCTTTGTCCTCGTCGGTCTGGAACTCCGTCTGCCAGAGCGGCTTGGTGGTCGCGGCGGCGACCCCGCGCATCGGCGCGTCGAAGCTGTCGGGGCCGGGGTTGCGCCAGTCCCAGATCCCGTCGGGGCCCTTTTCGTAGAGGTGATGCGCCACGCCGTCGACCAGGTTGATGTTCATCGGCCCGAGGTACTGCTGCACCAGGTTCCAGTGAACGCCCAGGACCTCGGGGCCCAGGATGCGCGGCGGGTGCCCGAGCGGCGGGGACATGCGCCCGAGCTCGTCGTGCACGGCGACGAGCGCGCGGTCGAACCCCGGGTAGTCGGCCGTCTCGCTGGGATCGAACTTGCATCCCTCCCAGGTCGGCGGGATGAACGACGGCTCGTTCTCGATGGTGATGGTGTCGGGGACGATGCCGAGCTGCGCGTAGTGCCGGAGCGAGTCGGCCCAGTAGCGCGCGAACTTCTGGTAGACGAAGTGGCCGTTCTCCCTGGCCAGCGTGCAGTCGTGGTTGTTGTGGCAGTCCTCGTGGCCGTCGGCCTTCAGCGCGGCGGGCGGCGCCCACGATGAGAGCATGACCTTGGGCGGGTGGCCGAGCGCGGCCGTCCCGCGGCGCAGGATCTCCACCTCCTCATCGAGGTTGCCGTCCTCCGGCTTGCTGCGCTGGTAGCGGTTGCGGAAGCGGAGGATGTCGAGCCCCAGCTCGGGGAAGAGGATGTCGTAGAGCCCCGCCGGCACCTTGTCGCCGACGATCTTGTCTTGATGCCAGGCGACAGAGGCGCCGAACCCCTCCAGCGTCTGGTGGCGCTCGCCCGGCACGATCGTCACGGTGGCGGCGAAAGAACGGGGCGCCGGAGGCGGCGTGGCGGTCGGCGGGTGGCGAATGCAGGCCGTCGAGCCAATCACGCCGACCATGGCAATCACCACCGTGGCGAGCCCCACCGTGACGACCGCTACCACCGGCGCGGAGCGCTGCCGCGAGGGCGAATTCATGCACCTTCTTTATCGCGCATGACCTTGACCGTCCACGGGGCAAGTGGGAGTCTGCGCCCGATGCGGCACCCCGGTGGTCCGACCCAGTTGCGCGCGGCGCTGGTCCTCGCGCTCGGAGCCGCCACGCTGGGCGCCTGCGTGCCCACGGCGAACGTCGCCGATCTCCCCGACGCCGCGGCCACCCTCCCCTGCTACGGAGACTCCTGCGTACCCAACATGATCGGCGCGCCCGTCACCCCGGCCGCGACGGTCGACTGCACAGCCGCCGAGCAGGGGCTGGAGTTCGCGCCGATCACCGTGCTCGACAACGAGTACAACAACGGGGGCACCTTCGAGTCGCAGTTCTTTTACCAGTACGTCGACGGCACCGCCGGGATCTGGCCGAGCGGCTATGAACCGCCCGCCATCCAGCAGAACGTCTGCCAAACCGACAGCGGCAACCACGTGTTGCATGAGTCGGGCGGGCCTTTCACCGGCTGGGGCGGCGGCATCGGCGTCGGGCTCGCCCATCTCAACTCGGACCAGGGTGTCGGCATCTGCATAAACCCCGATCCGTCCGTGGTCTGCCCTGCCACCGGGGGCTACAGCACCAGCACCCCCTGTTACTGCCCCTCGCCCGTGCCGACCGATCAGACCAATTCAGACGCCGCCTTCCAGATCAAGGGAGCGGCGTTCGACGTCAGCCAGTGGGACGGGATCTCGCTCTGGGCCCGCCGCGGCCCCAACGGCCAGCCTCTGATGCGCGTGTTGGTCGGCGACAAGTACACCGACGACGACATCAGCTATCTCATGTACGTCCAGGATTCGACCGCCCCGCGCTACTGCGAGCGCAAAGGGGAATGCAGCTGCCTCTATCAGGACACCACCTGCGATTGGTACAGCGAGTCCGACAAGACCTACGGCGCGCTCGTCTCGCCCGACACGCTGCTGTCGTCGACGCCGTTGCCCGACGGAACCATACTCTCCGACGGCGCCTATTATTGCGGCGCGCCCGGATCGCATCCAGGGCCGGCGTCCGCCACCTTCGAATCGACCAGCGGCGGCGGCGCTTCGAATCTCTGCGGGCGTTCGCTCTGCGACAACTTCTATCCCGCCTACCCCAACAACGGCCCCGACGCCGAATGGGCGGGGCGGGCCTGCACGCCGTTCACCTACCGCAACGGGACCGAGGCGGACGTCTGCTACAACCCACCGGGGTCGGTCGACGCCAACGGTGTTCCGCTGAAGATGACCGATCCGCTGCCGGCCGAATCGGACGAGCAGTGCGGTGACCACTTCACCTTCCCGATTCACCTCTCGACCGACTGGCAGTTCTTCGTCATCCCCTTCGCCGAGATGTCGCAGCAGGGCTGGGCCAAGCAGGCGCCTTACTTCGATCTGACGTCGGTGTCGGTGGTGCGGTTCACCTGGGATGCCGGCTACGTCGACTACTACATCGACAACGTCCGGTTCTACCGCCTCAAGGCCGGCGGCAGCGTCACCACCCCACCGCCTTGATCGAGGACGGCTACCGCCTCTGGCTGCGGTACGAGCCGGTGGCCCGGCCGGATCTGCTGGCCGCCTACCGCGCGGCGTTCACCGGCCTGGTGCTGGAGCGCGAGTCGCCGACGCTCTCCGCCGCGCGCGAGGAGCTGACGCGCGGGCTCGGCG
The DNA here is from genome assembly GCA_963723305.1 of uncultured Pseudomonadota bacterium. GTDB lineage: Bacteria > Myxococcota_A > Polyangia > Fen-1088 > Fen-1088 > JADGRB01. The sequence goes on along the minus strand of CAVRRT010000037.1, from coordinate 13,936 downwards.
GCCTGCTGGGGACGCCTCCGGCGGTCGCTGGCACGGTCGGCCGCGAGGGGGCGATCGTCGTCGGCACGCCGGCCGGCTCGCCCCTCATCGCGGGCGCGGGACTCGGCGCCTCACTCGGTGAGGTGGGCCACGAGGGGTTCGTCATCCGCCGCGTCGCCGTCGGCGGCCGCGCCTGCACCATCGTCGCCGGCAACCGCGACGTCGGCGCGCTCTACGGCGCGTTCCATCTGCTGCGCCGGCTTCAGACCGGACGGCGCTCGCCGAGCTGGAGGCGGTCACGGCGCCCCGCGGATCGGGCTGCGGATGCTCGATCACTGGGACAACCTCGACGGGACGATCGAGCGCGGCTACGCCGGACACTCGCTGTGGGACTGGCACAAGCTCCCCGACTACCTCTCGCCGCGCTACGAGGACTACGCGCGCGCCGACGCCTCGATCGGCATCAACGCGGTCTCGCTGACCAACGTGAACGCCGATCCGCTGGTGCTGACGGCCGAGTACCTCCCCAAGGTCGCCGCGCTGGCCGACGTCTTTCGCCGCTGGGGCCTGCGGGTCTTCCTCACCGCGCGCTTCTCCTCGCCGATCGAGCTGGGCGGCCTCACCACGGCCGATCCGCTCGACGCCGGCGTGCGCGCCTGGTGGCGCGCCAAGGCCGAGGAGATCTACCGGCACATCCCCGACTTCGGCGGCTTCCTGATCAAGGCCAGCTCCGAGGGGCAGCCCGGGCCGCAGGACTACGGCCGCACGCACGCCGACGGCGCCAACCTGCTCGCCGACGCGATCGCGCCCGGCGGCGGGATCGTGATCTGGCGGGCCTTCGTCTACCGCGCCGTGGCGGGCGAAGATCGCCACAAGCAGGCGTACGCCGAGCTCACCCCGCTCGACGGACGGTTCCGCCCCAACGTGGCGCTCCAGGTGAAGAACGGCGCCATCGACTTCCAGCCGCGCGAGCCGTTCCACCCGCTGTTCGGGGCGATGCCCGAAACGCCGCTCTTTCTCGAGGTGATGCTGGCCCAGGAGTACCTGGGGTTCGCCACCCACCTCGTGTTTCACGCGCCGCTCATCAAGGAGGTGCTCGACGCCGACACCTACGCCAAGGGGGCCGGATCGACCGTGGCGCGCGTCGTCGACGGCAGCCTGCATGCGCACGCCGTCTCGGGCATGGCGGGCGTGGCGAACACCGGCGACGAGCGCAACTGGTGCGGCCACCCGTTCCTTCAGGCCAACTGGTACGCCTTCGGCCGGCTGGCCTGGGACCACCAGCTCGGCGCCGAAGCGATAGCCGAGGAGTGGCTGCGCATGACCTTCAGCAACGATCCGCGCTTCATCGCGCCGGCCAGGGCGATGATGCTCGCCTCACGCGAGGCGCCGGTGAACTACATGACGCCGCTCGGGCTGCACCACCTGATGGCCAAGGACCACCACTACGGCCCGGGACCGTGGGTGGCGCCGGAGAGGGATGGCGTCCGGGCCGACTGGACGTCGGTCTACTATCACCGCGCCGACGCGGCGGGGCTCGGGTTCGACCGCTCGCCGAGCGGCAGCGACGCCGTGGCGCAGTACAACCCTCCGCTCGACACGCGGTTTGGCAACCTCGCCACCTGCCCCGAGGAATATCTGCTCTGGTTCCACCACGTCCGCTGGGACCACGTCATGCATTCGGGGCGCACGCTCTGGGACGAGCTCTGCCACCGCTACGCGAACGGCGTCGCCTTCGTGCACGGCATGCGCCGCACCTGGGCCGACCTCCGGCCCTACCTCGACCACGACCGGCACGCGCACATCGCCGCGCTGCTGGTGATACAGGAGAAGGAAGCGCGCTGGTGGCGCGACGCCTGCCTGCTCTACTTCCAGACCTTCTCCCAGCGGCCGTTCCCGCCCGACTGCGAGCCGCCGCAGGGCTCGCTGGCTGACTTCATGGGTATCAAGAAGAGCCACGTCCCGGGGATCTGATCCCGCGCTCGCGCGCCGCTTATCCGTGGCTATGGTGAAGATGGAATGTGGTGGGGATGGGCCGGGCTGGCGATGGGAGCACTCTTTGCCGCCGGGTGCGGCACCATCGCCCAGCGGGATGCGCCGGCGCGCCAGGACGCCAGTTACCTGCCGCTCGAGGTAAGCGCCGTTTGGCGCTACGCGATCACCACCGACGACGGGCGTCAGGGTGATGGAGCGCTGCGCGTCGACGGGATCGACTACGGAGAGTCAGCCGCCGGCGCGACCGCGTATCGAATCCGCCAGGATCTCCTGGACGCCACGATCTGGACCTGGGATCTCCGCGAGGCCGGCCGGGTGGTGCTCGAGCAGGAGGAGATCGACGACCGGTCGGGGGCCGTGCTCGACGAGGAGACGTACGACCCGCCGATCACGGTGGTCGACGAGCGGGCAGAGCGTCTGGCCGCCGGCGCCGCCTGGCCGGAAGCATTCTTCGACACCACACCCAACCTCAAGGGGCACCCCAAGACGAAACGGTCGGAGGTGAAGTGGAGGGTCGAGTCGCTGGCCGATACGGTCACCGTCCCCGCCGGCACGTTCACCTGCCTCTGCATTCACCGCGCGCAGAAGCACCACACGGCGATCGTCTCCTGGTACGCGAAGGGGGTCGGCCTGGTCAAACAGACGGGCGCCGGTCCCCTTGGTGATCAAACCCTGGCCTTGGTCGAGGCCCGCCTCCCGTGAACGGTCGGGTGAACGGTCGGGGCGAACTGCCCGGCGAAACCGCCCCGCCGGCCGGCCAAGCCGGTCTGCAGCCTCACCAGCTGTGGACCGTGCCGTCGAGCTGGCGGTTGGTCGGAAGGTAAGCGCGCTGATAGGGGAACGTGGCGGCGAGCGCCTCGTCGATCTCGACGCCCAGACCGGGCGCCTCGCCGGGGTGCATGCGCGCCGTCGGCGAAGCGATAACCGTGCGGGAAGACGCGGTCGGTGTCGGCGGCGTGCGGCATGTACTCCTGGATGCCGAAGTTGTGGACCGCCAGATCGAAGTGCAGCGCCGCCGCCAGGCAGACCGGCGAGAGATCGGTCGCGCCGTGCGACCCCGTGCGGACGTGGTGGAGCTCGGCGAGGTGGGCGATGCGACGCAGGTGCGTGATGCCGCCGGCGTGGACGACCGTGGTGCGGATGTAGTCGATGAGCTGCTCGCGGATCAGCTCCTGGCAGTCGTAGATCGACGAGAAGACCTCGCCGGTCGCGATGGGCGTGGTGGTGTGTTGGCGAATCAAGCGAAAACCCTCCTGCAGCTCGGCGGGGACCGGATCCTCCATCCAGAACAGATGATGCGGCTCGAGCTCCTTGCCGAGCCGGGCCGCCTCGATCGGCGTCAGGCGATGGTGGACGTCGTGCAAGAGATGCAGGTCGGGGCCGAGCTCGCTTGCGCAGCCGCGCGAAGAGGCGCGGCACTACCTCGAGGTACCTCTCCGTGCTCCAGGCCGACTCGGGCGGAAGCCCCTTCACCGCCGGCTCGTAAGTCTCTCCCGGTTTCCCGTGGCCGACGCCGTACGCGTCGGGGACGCCCGGGACGCCGCACTGCGCGCGCACCGCGCGGTAGCCGGCGCCGGCATAGCGCGCCACCGCCTCCACGGTCTCCTCGATGTGCGCCCGTTGGCGTGGCCGTAGACCAGTCACCGTCGTCGCGCGCGCGGCCCGCCGAGCAGCTGGTAGACCGGCACGCCGAGCGCCTTGCCCTGGATGTCCCACAGCGCGGTGTCGACGGCGGCGATCGCCGTCATGGTGACCGGCCCGCGCCGCCAGTAGGCGCCCTTGTAGAGGTAGTGCCAGGTGTCCTCGATCCGGCGCGCGTCGCGGCCGATCAGCAGCGGCGCGACGTGCTCTTGCAGGTAGCTGGCCACCGCCAGCTCGCGCCCGTTCAGCGTCGCGTCGCCGAGTCCGCTGACGCCGTCCTCGGTGGTCAGCTTGAGCGTGACGAAGTTGCGCCCCGGCGAGCAGACGATGATCTTGGCATCGACGATCTTCACGGGGACACGCTCACTGGTTCACGCCGCTGGCCATGAATCCGCCGTCGACGACCAGCACCTCGCCGTTGACGAAGCTGGCCCCCTCGGAGGCGAGAAAGACCGCCGCCGCCGCGACCTCGGCCGGCTGACCGAAGCGCTTCATCGGCGTGCGCATCAGGAGCTCCTGGCCGCGCCCCGTCCCGTCGAGCAGCGCGGCGTTGAGATCGGTGCGGATGACCCCGGGGGCGATGGCGTTCACGCAGACGCCGCGCGCGCCCCACTCCACCGCCAGCGAGCGCGTCAGCATCACCACGCCGGCCTTGCTGGCGCTGTAGGCGGCCACCTCGTGGAAGGCGGCGAACGCGCTCAGCGACGCGACGTTGACGATCCGCCCGTAGCCCCGGTCCAGCATCCCCGCGCCGAACACCTGGCAGGCGCGCAGCGTCCCGGTCAAGTTGACGTCGAGGATCTCGTTCCAGTCGCCCTCGGTCCAGGCGAGCGTCGGCTGGCGCTTGGTCTTGGCGGCGCAGTTGACGAGGACGTCGACCTTCCCGAACGCGCCCAGCGCCTCGTCCCGCAACCGCTCGAGCGACGCGCGCTCGGTCACGTCCGCCGTGCGGCGCAGCGTGCGGCGCCCCCGGCGCTCGATCTCGTCGGCGGTGGCGTCGACCTCGCCCTGCCGCCGCGCCGCAGCCACCACGTCCGCGCCGGCGTCGGCCAGCGCCAGGCTCATCGCCCGGCCGATGCCAGCCGGTCCCCCCCAGCACCACCACCACGCGACCGGCCAGCATCTCACCACCACATGCTGGCGGAGATCGACACCATGTTGGTGTCGGGCACCGCCGACGAAGTCGTACATCGGCGGCTCACCGTCGCGCACCGCCACCAGCGACCCGTAGAACCAGTGGGAGTACTGCAGCACCATCTGATCCGTCGACTGCCAATCGGAGTGCAGGATGATCCGCGACGTAGACCACCGAGAAGCCGAAGTCCCTCTCCTTCATGTAGGGATCGACCCAATCGTAACGAAGCGAGACCGCCAGCCAGGACAGCATGCTGTAGGTCCCTTCCGCCCCGCACTTGCGCTTGTTCGCGCCGTTCCAGGCGGTGGTCGTCGAGATCATCCTCATCGCCGGATCGGTCGGGTTGGGGACGGTGATGTTCGGATCGAACACCGTCGGATCGGTGCTGGTCACGTGGGTGAACATCCCGAACAGGCTCAACACCAGATCGGGGCCGTCGCCGGAGAAGGGGACCGGATAGCTGACCAGACGTCCGATGCTGAGATCGTACTGGCCCCCGACTGTGGAGAGCGAGCCGGTGCCGCCGCTGTTCGGGCCCAGGTACTCGTTCATGAGGCCAGGTCCCCCCTGGGTGTTGAGAACGGAGATGACGCTGCTCAGGTCGCGGGCCTGCAGCGCGCTGGTGTAGGAGTACGCTCGCATAAAACTGGCCGAAGCGGCCCATGCCGAGCCGCACATCTGCGGCGAAGATGTTGATTCGCCCGTCCGGCTCGTTCGGTCCGTCGCGGTCGTCCTGACTGAAGGCGCGAATGTAGTGCCCGCCCAGCGTGAGCCGCTTCGCGGTACCCGACGCCGAGGTGGGCGTGCGCCACGAAGGTGCTGCCGACCCCCGGATCGGCGAAGTTGTTCCAGACGTCGGGCGTGATCCTGCTGGAGGCCTTGTTGGTCTGCCCGTGCAGCCCCTCTTCGGCCATGATGACCAAGTCGTGGGCCACGGCGTATGGAGGGTGACGAGCTCGCCCACGCCGTTGATGCTGGGCGATGAGCGGCGTGCCGTAGCGTCCCTCGTCGTACTCGCCCGGCGAGCCGTAGCGGGTGGTGAAGGCGCCGACCATACGCCTGCAGGTGCAGCCGCTTGTCGGCGGAGCGGCGGCAGGAAGCTCAGGTAGACGTCGGTGATGCCGAGCTGATTGGCCGGCTCGAGGAAGCTCTCCGAGACGTTGGCCTGCCTGGCCATGATGCTGACGTTGGCGCTGACGATGCTGTTCGCCTTCGGAGAAGTTGAGCTGGGCGTAGGTCGTGGGGATCACGCCGGTGTGCGAGAAGGTCTCGAGATCGTCGGGGACGACCGGCGGCGCGTGGAGAACCAGGTTGCTCTGCCCAGGTCCCGCCGTCATCCCGTTGTTGTTGGAGCGGGTGTTGATCCCCATGTTCAGCGGGGCCGTGAAGAGCCCGTGGAAGTCGAAGCGCCACTCCCCTTCGCTGAGCGAGCGCTGGCCGTAAGGCGGGCGTCACGCCGCCCGGCAGCGCCGCCACCTGCGGCGTCGCGGGATCGAGGCCGAACGACGGGGTCGAGCGCCAGATCGCCCGGCGCGTCGCTGTTGGTCCCTTTGCCTCGTCGGCGCGCGCCGGACGATGCGCCGGCGCCCAGCCCCCACAGACGAGACAGCGACCGCCGCCGGCCGCCCTCGACTTTCACTTGGCCCTCATCGTCGACTCCGCTTTCGGGTCATGGTCGGGTCACCACCACATGTTCACGTTGAGCGCGATCAGCTGATCGTCGAGCCGCCCGTCGGGCGCCACGATCGAGCTGGCGTCCGGGTGCGTGTTCGGCCCGTAGAACCACTTGGCGTACAAAAGCGTGAGGTCTCACGGGTCACCCAGTTGGTCCTGAAGACCAGCCGCGGCGCCAGCACGTAGAATGTCTGCTCGGCGTCCTTGTAGGTGGGGGCCACCCGGTCGACGCGCAGGCCGACCCCATCCAAGACCGATTATGGTGTAGAGCCCGTCGACGCCGATCTTGTAACGCGAGCGGTGGTTGAACTGGTCGGCGTCGGCCGGCAGCGGAATCGGTCCCGGCATTGGTGACCGTCGAATCAGCGTCTGCGCGCCCGAGATGGTGACCGAATCGGTGGTGGTGTAAGCGAGCATCGGCGCCGACGTTGAGGATCAGTCGGGCGCCGTCGCTGCGGAACGGCGCCGGCGCGCTGATGATCCGGCCCAGGCTCGCCGTGTAGTTGAGCCCCCCGGCGTAGAGCGAACCGCTGCCGACGTGCCGCTCCCCCACCAGCGATCGGCCAGCCACTGCCCCTCGCCGCCGAAGGTGCTGAGGCCGTGCAGCGGCGCCGCATAGGCGCCTTTGGTGTATGAGCCCCCAAACCCGAGATAGCCCCAAGCGGGTGGTTGACGCTCCCGTCGAAACCGGTGACGTAGTGTGCCCGTTGGGGACGTGCGCTTCGTCGATCTCGCCGGTAGGCCGGGTTGTCGAAGCAGGGATCGTTGGTGTCGCCCGGCGGAACCAGGATCGAGGCGGCCTGGCACTGGACGCGATCGTCCTGCGCCCAGTTGACCAAAAAGTGCGTGTTGAGCTTGAAGGTCGTCGGTCCGCCGATGACCAGCCCGGCGTGGATGTGCGCCACCCAGGAGGCGGGATAGACGGGGCTGTGGCCTGCCCCCGTTGCCGCCGTCACCGATGACGTTGTCGGGCGTCTTGCCGTTGCGGTTCCCCATGAACCCTTCGTCGAGCAGCAGCGTCAGCGTCGGCGAGATCCGGTACTCGGCCGTGACGTCCTGGCCCACGCCGCGCACCAGGCCGACGATGGCGTTGGTGTACATCCCCAGGCCGTACTGCGCGAGCGAGCCGTAGTTCGTATAGAAGTAGCCGGCCATCGCCCGCAGCTTCCAGTCGCCGAGCGGCGGCACCAGGTATTGAAGGTAAGCGTTCTGGATGAAGTTCTGGCTGCCGATCTGATAGTAGGTCGTCGGATCGGTGGGGTTCCAGGTGCTGAGGTTCACGTTGGCGCTCACGGTCGGCGTCCCGTACGCCATCGTGATCTGCACCCACTGCCCGGGCATGGTGTTGGTCCCCAGGAACGAGGCGTACTCGTCGACGGTCTGGGGCGGGATGTGGAAGACGGTGGTCGTCTGATCGGGCCCGGTCACCATCCGGCGGCCGATGCTCGATTGAAACGAGTCGTTCATGAACCCGCTCCACTTGAAGGTCCACTGCGTGGGCGGCATCGGCGCCGCGTAGCCGGGCGTGATGTTTCCCGGGAAGGCGCCCACCCGGGGGACGTTCGGCGCCAGGGAAAATCCTGGGTAGGTCCGGTATCCGGGGACGTAACCGGCGTTTGGCAGCACGTCGGCCTTGAGCGTTTCCTCGCCGCCGGGCGGTGCCGGCGCGGCAGGAGCAGTCACGACCGGCGAGACTGGCGGCGGCGCGGCGGAAGGAGGTGCGGCAGAGGGAGGCGCGGGCACGGCGGTCGGTGGCCCCGCGGGCGCCTCAGCGGACGGCGCGGGCGCAGCGGGGGAAGAGGTCGTCGGCGCTGGCGGAGCTGTCGCCGGGGCGTCCGCTGCCCGGACGAGGCCAGGCAGCGACGTTAAGATGAGCGCGACGACGATCGGCTTCAGCAAAGGGGGTCGATCCGTTCGAGCGCCGAACGGTAACATTCGGCCGGACGCTCGCCGCCCTTCTAACCGATCCGCCCGTCCCGACTCAAATAGAAATGCTTCGGCCCGGGAGCGCGTTTATAGTGCGCGCGTGACCCATTGTGATCGGCGCGCTTTCCCGTTTTTTCGCTCATTGTTTTTTCGATCATTTTTGGGGGCCCTCCCATTGCTGGCGGTCGGTCTTTGCGCGAGTTGCATCGGCGTCTCGCAGAAGAAGGTGTTGACCGGCGTCGTCGGCGGCACTGGCAGCGACGTCAAGAGCTGTCCGCTCGGCGCGAAGGTGGCCGAGGATGGTCTCATCGACGACTTCGAGGACGGCAACAACCAGCTCTCCACCGAAGGGGGCCGCGACGGCTACTGGTGGCCCAAGGTGGACAACGCCGGTTCGACGCTGGAGCCGACGCCGTTCGGCACCAGCGAGGATGCCAAGGACGGCTCCGAGAACGCCATCCGTGTGCACGGCAAGACCGCCAGCGGCGACCCGACCCTGGCCTGGGGCGCCGGGTTCGGCGTCAACCTGCGCGACCAGACGGCCATCTACGACGCCTCACGCTACGCGGGCATCACCTTCAAGGCCAAGGTCGGCAAAGGGACGTCGACCAGCGTGCGGTTCAACGTGGGCGACATCAACACCCACCCGAGCGGCAACATGTGCACCACCGCCTGCTGGAACCACTTCGGCAGGGACATGGTCCTCACCACCGAGTGGAAGGAGTACAAGATCATGTTCAACGAGATGCACCAGCAGCCAGACTGGGGGAGCCCGCGCCCGCTCTCGCTGACGCCGAGCAAGTTGATCGAGATCGACTGGCAGATCGGACCCGGCCGCGACTACGACGTCTGGGTCGACGACATCGCGTTCCTCGATTGCAAGTGACGGCCGGACGCCCGCCCGGCCGCTGCCGCCGCGCGCGCCGGCGGATCGGGTCTCGCCCCAGGCCCGGAGCCGTCAGTTCGTGCAGAGGAGCACCCCGCCGCACCCGGCCTCGCCCACCACGATTGCATTTCCGTTCGGCGAGAAGGCGACGGTCAACGGCTGGGAGGTCGCCCCGCTGTACGAGGCGTAGCTGCTCTTGCCGGTGACGTCCCAGATCGAGACGACGCCCGGCGCATCGGTCTCCGTGACGCCGCCGGCCACCGCCAGGTAGCGCGCGTTCTTGGGCGAATAGGCGAGCCCGGCCACCTGCGGATAGTTGGTCGGGTCGATGGTGAGGCTCGCGCTGGCCGAAATCGTCACGTTGCTGGTGGGGACACCTGCCAGCCAGATCTGTGAAAAGTAGTCGCCGAGCGCGAGCGAGGCGCCATCGGACGACACGGCCGCCGAATAGAACTCGTTGTCCTCGAAGGCCGACGAGGTCAACACCCTCACCGGGGTACTGATGCCACCCTGGCTCGACCAGGTGTAGACCTCGGCCTCGGCGACGAAGTCATTCGAGGTGTCGAGATCGTCTCCCGCCACCACAATCACGGGCCCGCTCGCGCCGGACACGGGCGAGGCGGTGAGGATCTCCGGGTCGAAGATATCGATCGTTCTCGTCGAGAGCGCGGTCGCCGTGCCGACCGCATGGACGTAGACCGTCTCGTCGTCCATCGTGATGACGTGCTGCGAATCGGGCGCGAACGCCAGCCCCCAGACGGTGTCGGTGATCTTGAGCGCCGGCGCCACCGCCGTCCAGGTCCCCACGTTGTAGATGTCGACCTCCTCGTCCCCCCCGACGGCCAGATATTTACCGTCGGGTGAAATCGCGACGTAGCCGTAGGAGAAGCTGCCCGGCGCGGTCAGCGTCGTGGTGGTCGCGGTCAGCGTCTTGCCGTCGAAGCTCCAGATCTTGACCGCACCGTCGGTGCCCCCGGTCACCAGGTACTTGCCGTCGGGCGAGAAGGCGACGCCCTGAACGGTGACGTCGGCGCCGCAGTCGTCGTTCCCCTCGTGGCTGTATTCCGTGCAGCAGGTGAGCTGCGGCGGCGTTCCCACCGCGGGCGTCGATGCGCATCCGTTCCCGCTCGAGCCACCGGTTGCGCCGCCGGTTCCCACCATCCCGCCGGTGCCGACCGTCCCTCCTTTACCGCCCTGTCCGCCCGCGCCGCCTGTCCCGATGACGCCGCCAGCGCCGCCCTTGCCGCCCGTCCCGACAGTCCCGCCGGCGCCGGCCATGCCGCCCGTCCCGACGCCGCCGCCTGTCCCAACGATCCCACCGCCGCCGCCCGTGCCGAGCGTTCCACCGCTGCCCAACAAGCCTCCGCCGCCCCCACCGGCGCCGCTGGCGTCGGCGCCAGCGTCACCTTTGCAGATGAGCGCGCGCATCAAACGGATCGCCGTCGGCGGATTGATCGTCGCTCCGGCCTGCGGAATGTTCGCCCCGCCCTGCCCCTCGTAACCGAGGCAGGTGCCGCGCGAGGCGGTGGCGTCGATCGTCACCGCGCCCGTCACGTCCGAGGGGACATAGAGGCCAAAGATCGTGGCGCTGGCCGAGAGACCGTCGGGAACGGCGAACACCTTGGTCGTCCCCGCGGCGGACAGAGTCAACGACGTCACGTCGGTCGCCATCGCGTCAGCGGTGACCGATACGAGGATGAGCGATTCCTGGTCCTTCTTGCAGCCCGCCACCGAGACCAGCAGAGCCACGACCAAGGCGGACCGACCAGACATCAGGCGCATCAACTCGCGAGCTCGCATGATCTCAAAACGGCCCCACGATAACACGGCAGGTAACCGCTGAAGACGAACGCGACTGTCATCTTGGGCGGATTTTTGCAGCCACTGCTGGCCGCCCGGACTGGACGGCGCCGTGAGCTTCTCGGCCACTTCTAGCGTTCGGCTGTCCCGGCGAGCAGGCTGCGTCCGTCTTCGTCACCGGCGGCGAAGAAGTGGACCCGCGACAGGTCGACGTAGACCGCGAGCGTCTCACCGACGACGACCGCCGCGGCGGCGTCCATCTGGGCCACGATGCGCGGGTGGTGCGGCGTGGAGAAGTAGACGTCCGCCCGATCGCCGAGCGGCTGCACCAGCCAGACCCTCATCGCCATCGCGTTGTCCGAGGTCTCGAACCGCGCGTGGGATCCGACGGCCAGCGCCTCGGGACGCACGCCGAGAACGATCGGAGCGCCAACGTGGCCGCCGGCGCGGAGCGCGGGGGCCGCCCAGGCCGGAACCGGCAAGCGCGCCTCGCCCGACGCCTCGCCCGACACTTCGCCCGACACGAAGAAGAGCCGCCGCCGCCTCATCGACCAGGCGCCCCTCGAGAAAATTCATCGGCGGGCTGCCCAGGAACCCGGCCACGAACCGGTTGACCGGGCGGCGATAGATCTCCAGCGCCGGCGCGCACTGCTGGACGATGCCGTCCTTCATGACCACCACCCGGTCACCCAGCGTGATGGCCTCCTCCTGGTCGTGCGTCACGTAGACGACGGTGCTGCCGAGCTCGAGGTGCAGCCGCTTGAGCTCGGCGCGCATCTCGACCCGCAGCTTGGCGTCCAGGTTCGACAGCGGCTCGTCGAACAGGAAGCACTTCGGCGCGCGGACGATGGCCCGCCCCAGCGCGACCCGCTGCCGCTGTCCGCCGGAGAGCGCCTTCGGCCGCCGCTCGAGCAGCGGCGTGATTCCCAGGATCCCCGCCGCGCGGCGGACGGCGGCGTCGATCTCCGACCTTGGGCGTCTTTCGCATCGCCAGCCCGAACGCCATGTTCTCGTACACCGTCATGTGCGGGTAGAGCGCGTAGCTCTGGAACACCATGGCGATGTCGCGGTCCTTGGGCGGCACGTCGTTGACCACCCGCCCGTCGATGGAGATCGGTCCCGGCGGTGACCGACTCGAGCCCGGCGATCATTCGCAGCGTCGTCGACTTGCCGCAGCCCGAGGGACCGACCAGCACCAGCAGCTCGCGGTCGGCGACGTCCAGGCTGACGTCGGAGACGATCTTGGCGCCCCCTTCGTAGACCTTGTCGACGTGCTCCAGCTGGACGCGTGCCATGGCGAGGCCGCCAACAACGCTGCGAAGTCGCGTTAGAGTGAGCGGCGCCAGATGTTCTCACGATTTCCCTATGGGCGCGCCCCGCTCTGGATCGCCGTCGCGGCGCTCTCTTCGACCGCGGCCTGGTTCGCCACCCGCGGCCACCGCGCGCCCCGCCCCGATCTGGTGCTGGTCACCTTCACCCAGTCGCACTACGACGCCTACCGGCGCGCCGTCCCGGCCTTCGAGCGCGCGCACGGCGTGACCGTGCAGGTCGAGTTCACCAACTGGACGCCGCTGCGCAGCCGCCTGCAGAACGCCATGCTGGCCGGCACCGAGGTCCCCGATCTGGCGGAGGTGTTCGAGGGCTCGCTGGGATTCTTCACCCGCGGGCCGGCCCGCGACATCGGCCTCGTCGATCTGACCGATCTGCTGCGCGCCGACGGGCTCACCGACCGGCTGGTCCCGTCGCGCTTCAGCCTCTGGTCGGCGCAGGGGCGCCTCTACGCGCTGCCGCACGACGTGCACCCGGTGATGCTCGCCTACCGGCGCGATCTGGTGGAGGCGGCGGGGATCGACGTCGCCACGCTCGACACCTGGGACAAGTTCGTCTCCGCCGGCCAGCGCGTGACCCGCGATCTCGACGGCGACGGCGTGGTCGATCGCTACATGCTCGATCTGCGCGCCGACGCCGACTGGGGGCTGACCACGCTGATGTTCCAGCGCGGCGGCGCGCTGTTCGACCCCCACGGCAACGTGGCCTTCGACAGCGAGGTGGTGGCCCAGACGATCCTCTGGTACCTGCGCCAGAGCGAGGGGCCGCACAAGATCGCCTACGACGCCGGCTGGGGGCAGTCGACCGCCAAGGCGATGAGCGACGGCCTGGTGCTGTTCTTACATCACCCCCGACTGGCGCAGCTTTCAATTCGAGGAGGAGGAGCCCTGGCTGCGCGGCAAGATGGCGCTCATGCCGCTCCCCGCCTGGGCGCCGGGCGAGCGCCGCACGTCGGTCTGGGGGGGCACGGGCCTCATGATGATGAAGGCCACCCGGCGCCCGGCCCTGGCCTGGGAGCTGGCCAAGTACCTCTACTTCGACGCCGCCAGCCTCGGCACGCACTTCGCCGAGACGAATCTCATCCCGGTGCTGAAGGACGCCTGGACGCGCCCCGAGCTGGACGCGCCCAATCCCTACTACTCGAACCAACGGATCGGGCGGATGTACGCGGCGCTGGCGCCCGACACGCCGCCGGTCTACTCGAGCGCGGTCGACGCCGTGGCGCGCGCCAAGCTGAACGAGGCCTACAGCCGCTGCGTCGAGAAGTACAGCCGCGACGGCGAAGCGGGCCTGCTGGAGACGATCCGCGGCGAGCTTGCGCGCGCCGCCGCCGACGTCCGGCGGATGGCCGATCGCAACCGCACGCTGACCGCAGGCGAGCAACGGGAGGCGGGTTGAAGACACCCCCGCCCAAGGGCTGGAGAACGCCAGGTGCCAGGTCGGGCCCGCGGCAGGCAACGGGCGCCGGCGGCGGCGCCTGGCCCTATCTGTTCCTCTCGCCGTACCTGCTGCTCACGGGCGTCTTCTTCCTGGTGCCGTTCGTGAACGCCATCGTGCTGGCGTTCTACGAG